>JBDTKU010000115.1:0-8677 GCA_039935135.1 Ginsengibacter sp.
ATTACCTACAATTTTATCAACAAGTATAACAGTTTCATCGGTGGCAGTATTTCTCCGGGGATGCAAATGCGATTTAAGTCGATGCACGACTATACTGCTAAATTGCCCATAGTAAAAGTTGACTGGAATTTTCCGCTCATAGGTTACGACACCAGGACAAATATTCTAAGTGGCGTATTGAAGGGAATGGCGGCTGAAATTGATGGGATTATTGAGGAATATAAAAATAAGTTCGGGAAATTTAACGTGCTTTTAACCGGAGGAGATACACCCAATTTTGTAAGGCATCTTAAAAATAAGATATTTGCCGACCCCTATTTGATTCTTAAGGGCCTATATGCAATCAGCAAATACAATGAGGATATCAAAAATTAAATTCGCCTTTTTAATACTGGCTGCGTTTCCGCTAATTTGCTTTGCCCAGCTTAATTCGCCCTATTCAAGATATGGAGTCGGCGACCTCGTTCCACAGGCAAATATTGCCAACCGGGCCATGGGTGGGGTTTCTGCGGCATTCACGGATCCAACATCTATTAATACAGTTAATCCTGCCAGCTATAGTGACCTGATTTATTCAACTTTAGATATAGGGATGGAATACGATGGATTGAATTTAAAAAGTAAAGATCCCCAGGGAACTTTCAAATCCAAGAATGGCATTTTCCCCTACCTGGAATTTGGTTTTCCAATATTAAGAGGAAATATAAAAGCACAGAAAAGCAAAGTATCGTGGGGCATGGCTTTCGGATTAAAACCCATTTCAAGGATCAATTATAAAATACAAAATAAAGCGTTGGCGATCGACAGTTCAGTCAGCACTTACGAAGGATCCGGCGGGGTAAATCAGGCTTTTTGGGGTACAGGCCTCAGGTTTCATAATTTCAGTATTGGATTCAATACCGGTTATCTTTTTGGAGAAAAAACTTATGACACCCGTTTAATTTTTGCAGGTTCTTTGGATTCTACTTATTATTATAAAACTCATTATGGGTCTTCTACACATTTTGGAGGCATTTTTCTTGATGCCGGGGCCCAATACACTGTAAGGCTCCAAAAGAAAGCAGCTCTTACTTTTGGAGCTTATGGAACTTTGCAGAGGAAATACAAGGGCAATAAAGATGATCTTTTGGAAACTTACGATTATAACGCCCAGAGCGAAATTCCCCAGGCCATTGATACAGTCTCTAATCTCATGAGGCAAAAAGGAAACGTTGAAATGCCCTCAACTTTTGGAGGCGGTCTTGCTTATTCTAATGAACATCTATTGATAGGCGCTGACTATGAAACCACTAAATGGAGTAATTACAGCTTTTTTGGACAGAAAGATTTAGTTAAAAACAGTTGGATTGCAAAAATCGGTCTTCAATATTTGCCGGCTACCTCCAACTCTACCGGCTACTTTAATTATGTAAAATACAGGGCAGGTTTTTCATTTGGACAAGATTATATTAATGTTGAAAATTCGCTTCCTGTCTATACAGTCAGCGTCGGTGGCTCATTCCCGCTGAAATTAAAGCACAGCTTCTATGACCACCAATACAGCATTATGAATTTCACATTCGAATATCTCAACCGGGGAAATAATAGTAACAACCTTACAGAAAATATGTACAAAATAAGCCTCGGTTTTTCTCTCAGCGATATCTGGTTTATTAGGCAAAAATATCAATAGGCTGGTAGCGCTTTCAGCGCTCACCAAAGGTTTACCTTCGTTCAATATTTTGGAAATGAATATTCATAAATGCTATACTAATTTACTTCCGGCTACCTTGATTTTTTTTTCCTGCTTTTTTATTTCATGTGAAAATTCTTTGGATGAAATCAACAGGATTACTGCAAAAGGGGTGGGCGTAGAAACCGCTAAAGGAGTTACAATCATTTATACAATCGGCAGTAAAACCCAATCACGCATTACTGCGCCTTTGATGCTTATTCACCAGGAACCTACTCCTTTTATGGAATTTACCAAAACCATTCATGCAGATTTTTTTGATGACACTTTGGCCATTGAAAGCACTATGGACGCGCATTATGCCAAATACAATCAAAACGATAGTAAAGTTTTTCTGAAGGACAGCGTGGTCGTTATTAATACAAAAGGCGATACACTTTATTGCAATGAATTATATTGGGACCGCAAAAGAACCGGTGAAGAATTTTATACTGATAAACCCGTTCGTATCCGCACGCGAACAGAAGTATTAGACGGCGACGGACTTGATGCCCCACAGGATTTTCACAACTGGCATTTAATTAATGGCAGGGGAATTGTGAGGGTAGGTTCATCAGAATTTCCGGAGTAGAAAAATGTTTCGATGTCAATTTATTTCCTGGTTATCCACAACGATTCCTTTTTTTTTACCAAAGTCGTAAATTCTTCTTCTTAATTTCACCACATTAAAAAACAGAATGATTTCATCACCAAAGAAAAAAAATTAGATGCGGATTTTCAGGAGCTTCCAATTTTAATACCTTTAAAATAATTCTTAACAATAAAAAAAAAATCATGAGTAAATACGCAAACGCACAATGGCAGGGAGCCAAAGAAGGTAAAGGAACTATTAGTACAGAAACCAAAGCGCTGGAAAATGCGCCATTCACATTCGCCACCAGGTTTGGCGATGCCAAAGATGGCACCAACCCTGAAGAATTAGTAGCAGCGGCACATGCGGGATGCTTCTCTATGAAGTTTGCTATCGTTTTGAGTGAGGCCGGTTTTACAGCCGACAAAATTGAAACCAAATGTGACATCACTTTTGGAGCAGGGGCTATTTCAAAATCTCATCTGACAGTAAATGCAAAAGTACCGGGCATCAGCAAAGAAAAATTTGATGAATGTGCCAAAGATGCCAAAGAAAATTGCCCGATTTCTAAATCATTGAATTCAAGCATTGATATTTCTATGGAGGCTACTTTGAGTAACTAATAATTTTATCTCCAAGTTAAAAAGTCCGGCTAAGTTTATGGCCGGATTTTTATTTAGAAAAACCAGTGAACCAACAAATAATCCAAATTCCTATTTTCAATCCTTAATAGGAAATCAAAAAGCCACTCTTACCATTCAACCCATACAATCCAATTTTTCTTTTTCAGTTATCTTATATTGCATGATATTTTTTAATCATTGCTTATGTCAATTCTTACTGTAGAAAATTTATCCAAATCTTATGGACGAATACAAGCGTTGAAAAATGTGAGTTTTACCGTGCCCGAAGGAACGGTTTTTGGAATCCTCGGCCCCAACGGAAGCGGAAAAACTACCACGCTGGGAACCATCACGGACATCATAAAACCTACCTCAGGAACTTACAAACTTTTTGACGCACCATCCTCAGCAGAAAGCCGGAGAAAAATCGGGACGTTGCTGGAAACACCTAATTTTTATCATTATTTATCAGGCATAAAAAATCTGGAAATAGCGGCGGAAATAAAACAACACGGCAAAGAAGATATTGACCAGGTATTAGAAACCGTTGACCTCACCAGGAGAAAAGATTCAAAATTCAGCACGTATTCTTTAGGCATGAAGCAAAGACTTGCTATCGCTTCCTGTTTATTGGGAAGCCCGTCAGTATTAGTTTTTGATGAACCCACCAATGGATTGGATCCTGTAGGAATTGCAGAAATAAGAGAACTGATGAAAAAATTATACCGCGAAGGGAAAACGATCATTATGGCCAGCCACCTCCTGGATGAAGTAGAAAAAGTCTGCACCGATGTGGCGATTTTAAAAAGAGGGCAATTAATTGTTTCCGGAAAAGTAAATGAGATTTTATCAAAAGAAGATATGGTGGAAGTGGCCGCAAAAGACCATCAGAAATTATTGGAAATATTAAACAACATGGCAGAAAAGACGAAAGTGGTTGATGAGAATAATGTGATAAAAATATTTTTCCCTGTGGGCAAGGCCGATCTTTCTGAAGTAAACTCTTATTGCTTTAATAACGGCGTTACGCTAAATCATCTCACCCTTAAAAAACAAAGCCTGGAATCAAGGTTTTTTGAATTGACCAATAATTAATTTTTTATGTTACATCTTCTGAAAATCGAATGGCTGAAAGTAAAAGACTATAAAGCATTCTGGATATTTATCATTCTCTACTTGTTCGCGATTTTGGGTATTAATTACATTGGTTTTTATATAAATGAAGTAACGGTAGAAAGTATGCCGGCAAGTAAAGTGCTGCTGGGAACGCCCTACTCTTTTCCAAAAGTGTGGCAAACAGTGGGTTTCATGAGTAGTTGGCTTTTATATTTTCCGGGAATACTTTTTATCATGTTGCTCACCAATGAATTTAATTTTAAAACTCACCGCCAGAATATTATTGATGGCTGGACGAGAAAAGAATTCGTTACGGTAAAATTTGTGTTCGCTCTTTTGTTTTCATTGGCCGCAACTATTTTTAATTTCCTGGTAGCCTTATTATTTGGATTGGTTACTACAGGTTCTCATTTTTCTTTTGCAGGAATGGAAAACGTTATCTACATATTTATTCAAACCTTTGCCTATATTACATTTGCCATGTTTCTCGCTATTCTTTTCAGAAAAAGTGGCGCAGCTATTGCGGTATTTTTTCTTTACGGTTTAATTTTTGAATGGCTCATCACTCTTTTGATCAATATGAAATTTGAGCTGACGCCGATAGGATATTTTTTGCCACTCCAGGTGACAGATGTGATGCTTCCCATTCCATTTGGCGACAAAGTAATTTATAAAGATGCGCCTGAAACCTGGATAATGGTAATTGCAAGCCTGGTCTATATTGCCGGATATTATTTTTTTGCTTTGAAAAAATTTACCAGGGAGGATTTGTAAGATTGTTGATTAGTGTTTTCAGAAATCGGAATTCCGTTTTGAGGCAATTAAAAAACAATATTTTCAAGATTTTTTTTGTAGAATAAAAAATCAAATTATTTCTTCGTTTACTGGTTTTTAAAGATTTTTTTCATTTACCAAAAGCGGAAGTTTTTGTTATAATAACTTCCATTGCCAACTTATTTTTGTTAATAATGAGCGCTTGGCGTAAATTACAATTATGCAGGATGCATATAAAAATAAACCAGGGAATCGGGGTTTTATAAAACAATTCTTACTTTCTTTGGCTGTTCTGTTTTTACTCCCCTCTTTTTCGTTTTCTCAAAAAGTAGTTTCCATAACCATAAATGATGGCATCAATCCCTCTACTGCTGAATACATTCACCAGGGAATTGAAAAAGCTGAAAAAGATAATGCGCAATGCCTTATTATCAATCTGAATACGCCCGGAGGTTTATTGACTTCAACCAGGAATATCGTAACCGACATCATGCAATCCAAAGTGCCCGTGGTAGTTTATGTTTCTCCGACAGGCGCTCATGCCGGTTCTGCCGGAACATTTATTACTTTGGCTTCCAATATTGCTGCGATGGCGCCCGGAACTAATATTGGCGCGGCTCACCCGGTGGATATGCAGGGGAAATCAGATGCCGTGATGAATGAAAAAGTGATCAACGATGCTTCTGCTTTTATAAGAACAATTGCCGAAAAAAGAGGCCGTAATGTGAAATGGGCAGACGATGCTGTACGAACCAGTGTTTCCATTACAGAAGGCGAAGCGCTCGAAAAAAATGTGATCAATATCATTGCAGACAATGAAAATGATTTGCTGGCAAAACTAGATGGTAAAGAGGTTCAAATGAATGGAGTTACTAAAATTCTCAATACCAAAAATGCAACCGTTGAACCATTGGAAATGGGATTTTTTCAAAAAGTGCTAAGCCGTTTAAGCGATCCCAATATTTCTTATATCATCATGATGCTTGGTTTTTATGGTCTGTTGTTTGAGCTATTCAGTCCCGGAGCCATTTTTCCGGGAATCATTGGAGTTATTTGTTTGATTCTCGCTTTTTATTCTATGAGTTCCATGCCTGTAAATTATGCGGGGTTAGGACTAATTATTTTTGGGATCATTCTTTATTTGCTGGAAATAAAAATAATAAGTCACGGCATTTTAGCCATAGGTGGAACTATTTCAGTTTTGTTGGGATCCATGATCTTATTCCGCACGAGTCCTGTAGAAAATTACGTGTCTTTATCATGGAGTGTGATTTTTTCTGTAACCGCTTTTTCAGCTTTATTTTTCCTTTTCCTGATAACGATGGGATTAAAAGCGCAAAGATCAAAACCTGCATCGGGAGTAAGCACAATGATTGGACAAACGGCTGTAACGCTTGGTACGCTTGATCCGCATGGACAGGTGAGCGTTTTGGGAGAAATATGGAAAGCCGTTTCTCTTGCCGGAAAAATTTCCCAAAATGAAAAAGTAACCGTAAAAGAAATAAAAGAACTTACTTTATACGTAGAGCCTAAAAATGAAAAGGCCTGAATTCTATTTTAACTATTTAATTTAAATCAATAAACATGCAACAACTTCCAATCGGTCTTCCGGTAATAATCCTTGTAATAATTATTTTGTACATCCTTGCCAGTTCCATCCGCATCTTGCGGGAATATGAGCGTGGAGTTATTTTCCGGTTGGGCCGCGTTTTAGATGGCGGTGTCAAAGGCCCCGGGCTTATTTTGCTCATTCCAATAATAGATAAAATGGTAAAAGTGAGCTTGCGGATTGTAGTGATGGACGTGCCGCCCCAGGACGTGATCACCCAGGATAACGTATCCATTAAAGTAAACGCAGTAATTTATTTCCGTGTGATAGATCCACAAAAAGCCATTATCGAAATTGAAAATTACCTGGTGGGAACTTCGCAACTTTCACAGACGACTTTGAGAAGTGTGTTAGGGCAATCTGAGCTGGATGATCTGCTTTCCCAGAGAGACAAAATAAATATAAGGCTGCAACATATTATTGACGAGCAGACAGAACCATGGGGAGTAAAAGTGACTCATGTAGAAGTGAAACAAATTGATCTTCCACAAGAAATGCAACGGGCAATGGCACGGCAGGCCGAAGCTGAAAGAGAGCGCAGGGCAAAAGTAATTGCTGCTGAAGGTGAATTCCAGGCTTCACAAAAACTGAGTGATGCGGCTAAAATTCTGGGCGAACAACCGAGTGCTTTAACTTTACGTTATTTGCAAACATTGCGCGAGATAGGAACCGAAAATAATACTACTACCATATTCCCGATTCCTCTCGACCTATTCAAACCGTTTGTTAAGACCATGGAAAACGCAGTAAATAATGGATCTGGCGTACCTGGCCCAGTAATTACAGAAAATAAATAAGTTATTTTCTACTTTACTTAACTTACATTATGGTTTCAATGCTGTTTACTTTTCAAAAGTCAACAACTTTGAAACCTTTTTATATTTATAATATTTTTTAATTACTACAAATGAAACAAATCGAAATAGGGGCATTAAAATATGATGACTTTCAGCAATTATTAACCGCAATGAAAGCCTCTTATCCTTTGTGGAGTGGCAACTACTGGCGGGAGGAAACGATTCAAAAGTTAATCAATAAATTTCCCGAAGGGCAAATTGTAATAAAAGCGGATGGTGTGGTGGTGGGCTGTGCGCTTTCCGTTATTGTAAATTACAATAAATACGGAGATGCTCATACCTATGCACAAATAACGGGAAACTATACTTTTAACACACATGACTCCAAAAAGGGAGACGTACTTTATGGAATTGAAATATTTGTTCATCCTGATTACCGGGGATTAAGGCTGGGCAGAAGATTGTATGATGCGCGAAAAGAATTGTGCGAGCAACTCAATTTAAGAGCCATTGTATTTGGCGGAAGGCTTCCCGAATATCACAAATACCATGACACCCTAACACCCAAAGAATATATTCAAAAAGTAAAGCTTAAAGAAATTTATGACCCTGTCCTCTCCTTCCAGCTTTCCAATGATTTTCATGTAAAAAAAGTGTTGAAAAATTACATGCCGGAAGATTTTCAGAGTAAAGAATTTGCTACGCTACTTCAATGGGATAATGTTTATTATACCAGTGAGACAAAGTCGCTGTTCAACGCCAAGACTTATGTACGTCTGGGATTAATACAGTGGCAAATGCGCCCTTATAAAAACATGGATGACATGTTTACCCAGGTTGAGTTTTTTATAGATTCTATTTCTGCGTATAAAAGTGATTTTGCACTGTTGCCTGAATTATTCAACGGCCCATTGCTTGCAGAATTCAACGACTTGTCGGAAGCGGAAGCTATGCGGGCGCTTGCTCAATATACGCCTGAGTTTAAAAAGCGATTCAGGGAACTGGCTATTAGTTACAATGTAAATATCATTGCCGGAAGCGTACCCAGCATTGAAGGAGAATCTTTAAAAAATATCGGCTACCTGTGCCACAGAAATGGAAATATAGATCAATACGAGAAAATCCATATCACGCCTGACGAAGCAAAATTCTGGGGAATCCGCGGAGGTAAGAAGCTCAATATTTTTGAAACTGACGCAGGTAAAGTAGGCATTCTTATTTGTTATGATGTAGAGTTTCCCGAGCTCTCAAGATTGTTGGCCGATCAAGGGATGCAGATATTATTTGTGCCTTTTTTGACCGATACTCAGAATGCGTATAACCGTGTACGTTACTGCGCCCAGGCACGTGCTGTAGAGAACGAATGTTTTGTAGCCATCACTGGCTGCATTGGCAATTTGCCAAAAGTAGAAAATATGGATATTCAGTATTCTCAATCTGCAGTATTCACTCCCT
>JBDTKU010000116.1:0-12586 GCA_039935135.1 Ginsengibacter sp.
TTGCCAGGAAGCTAAGCGAAAACGACTTGTCGGAATTATTAGATTTCGGAGTAGATATTTTTTTCAATTTAAACCGCTACTCTGATGGCAGTGTTGAATATTCTTCCTGAATGTTATGTGGATACCAGGGTAGCTGAAATTATAACCCGCTCTTCTGAAAAATATAACCATCAACATGGATGCGGCCAAATAGCGAATCTATTAAAAAGAAGACTGAAAGATAATGTTGCTTTAGAAATCATTGATGAAGATAAAAATAAGGGGCCGATGGCGAAATATTTTCATGAATTTGAAAACATTAAATCTGAAAATAGCCTGATACTTAAAAAGCACAAATACAGAAAGCAGTATTTAATTCTAATTTGCCCCGAGATTGAAAAATGGTTATTAATGAATGCAAATTCTGTTCATCTCAATCTCTCAGATTTTAATCTTCCCTCTGAACTTAGCGGATTTAACCAAATAACAAAGACACAAAATATTGATTCGAATTCTGAGTTTTATCAATTCATAAAATCGCTTATAAATAAAAATGCAGCCGGTATAATCACTTTAAGAAAATGGCTTAATGATTTTAAAAACAACAATCTTGAAAACTTTTAGTTAATAAAATAAAAATTACAATTATTTATTGGTTTACTGCTGTTGATCTACACCAGTGCATCATACAACACTTCCACCGGATGCAATGCTTTCACTCCTGTGCCGTCTTTCACCTGGTGGCGACAGCTCGTACCAGGGCTGGCAATGATTACATCCGCAGCCGTACTTCGCACTGTGGGAAACAATACCAGTTCACCGATTTGCATTGAAAGATCATAGTGTTCCTTTTCAAAACCAAAAGAACCTGCCATGCCACAGCATCCGGAGCGAATCTCTTCCGCAGAATAATTTTCAGGCAAAGACATCATTTTTAAAGTAGGTGCAGTCGAAGACAACGATTTTTGATGGCAATGTCCCTGAAGTTTGATGTGCCGCTTTTCAGTAGTAAACGAACTTTTATTGATATTTCCTCTTTCAATTTCGCGTCCAATAAATTCATCAATAATAAAAACATTTTTGGATAGAGCTTTAGCCGTGGCCAGGTCTTCTTCATCTGCTAAATCAATATACTCATCTCTGAAAGTGAGTATAGCGCTGGGTTCTATCCCTATCAAAGGAGTTTCTGGTGTAATAATTTTACTAAATATTGACACATTCTTTTTGGCGAGTTTTTTGGCGTGCCTTAATAATCCTTTCGACATCCAGGCCCTTCCGCTTTCTTCATGGTCGGTCATTAATACTTCGTAGCCCAATTTTTCCAAAAGAAGTATTGCTTTAATTCCAATTTCCGTATCATTATAATTGGTAAACTCATCGCAGAATAAATAAACTTTTTTGTTTTTAGGCTCACCATCACCGTTAGTCTTCTTTTTTCTTTTATCAAACCATTTTCTCAGGCTGGTTTTATATAAAGTAGGCATCGAACGTTTTATTGCAAAACCAGAAAAACGTTTTATCATATTGCAAACCGCAGGTGTGGTCATCATCCAATTATAAATACCCGGAGCAATAGAACCCAATTTTGCTGCACTATTAAAATTTGCGATTAGCTTAGAGCGAAAAGGCACTCCGTTGGCATCGTAATATTGTTGAAGAAACTCCGCCTTTAACTTGGCCACATCCACGCTGGAAGGGCATTCTGATTTGCAACCTTTGCAGCTAAGGCAGTTATCCATCACCTCATAAATCTCTTTATGATCAAAACGATTTTCCTTGGTAGAAGTGGTAAGAAAGTCTCTCAGTATATTTGCCCTGGCTCTGGTGGTATCCTTTTCGTTTTTTGTGGCCATGTATGAAGGGCACATGGTACCGCCTGTTAAATATGTTTTGCGGCATTCGCCAGTGCCATTGCACTGTTCAGCGTGCTGTAATATATCCTGGTTATGGAAGCGGAAAACGGTATTAAACTTAGGCGTTTTCTGGCCAGGAGTGTATCTCAAATGAGTGTTCATCGGAGGTGTATCCACAATTTTATTTGGATTAAAAATATTATCGGGATCCCATGTGCGTTTAATACTTTCAAATAATCCGTAATTTTTTTCGCCTACCATTTGCTTAATAAATTCTCCACGAAGCCTTCCATCACCGTGTTCACCACTTAATGAACCTTTGTATTTTTTTACCAGGTCGGCAATCTCCTGCGCAATCACTCTGAAAAGCCGGTTGCCTTCCTGGGTCTTTAAATTGATGATTGGCCTCAAATGCAATTCGCCTGAACCCGCGTGTGCATAATGAACGGAATACAAACCGTGCTTCTTTAATATGACATTAAATTCTTCAATATACGCCGGCAGATCGGCAGTGTCCACTGCGGTGTCTTCTATGACGGGAACTGCTTTTTCATCACCAGGCAAATTGCTCAGCAAACCCAATCCTGCTTTGCGTAGTGTCCATATCTTTTTGGTATCCTCACCAAATATTAAAGGGAAATGATATCCTAATCCGGCTTCACGCATTTCTTTTTCACATTCATTAGCAATCGCTATCACTCCTTCATGCGTGGGCGCAGAAAACTCTATAACCAAAACTGCCTCGGGATCGCCCTGCACAAAAAAACGGTTTTTACTTTGCTCAATATTTTCCTTAGTGCATTCTAAAATATAGTGATCCATCAATTCACTAGCGCGGGGTTTATATTTCAATGCAATCAGGTTACCTTTTAGCGCATCATCAATTGAATTAAAATGAACGCACAATAAGCCGGTCCCTGTGGGCGGAAGCGGCACAACGTTTAATTTTATTTCCGTAATAAATGCCAGCGTGCCTTCTGAACCTGCAATTAATTTGCAAAAATTAAAATCCTCTTTCCCCGCAACAAAAGGCGCTGAGTCCATTAAGATATCCAGCGCGTACCCTGTATTTCTTCTTTCAACTGTTTTCTTCGGAAATTCTTTTGTTATTTCCTGCTGGTTGTCATAATTGCTCAACAGGCTTCTTACATTTTTATAAATAGCTGCTTCAAGAGTATCGCCTTCGCATTTTTCATGAAATTCTTCGAGGCCAACGGTTTTAAAAACGGCTTCACTGCCATCGCTGAGCAAGACGTTCACTTCCAGCAAATGCTCTCTCGTGCTTCTGTAAACAATGGAATTGGAGCCGCAGGAATTATTGCCCACCATTCCTCCCATCATTGCACGGTTGGCGGTGGAGGTTTCTGGACCAAAATATAATCCGTAAGGTTTCAAATACATATTCAGCTCATCGCGAATTACGCCAGGCTGAACACGCACCCAATGCTCTTGTTCATTAAGTTCAATAATTTTTGTAAAATATTTTGAAACATCCACAATAATACCATTTCCTACGACCTGGCCCGCAAGCGATGTGCCGGCAGCTCTTGGAATAATTGAAGTATGATTGGTTTTTGCAAATGAAATTAATTTTTTCAGGTCTTCTACCGACTTGGGAATTGCTACTGCTAAAGGTTTTTCCTGGTAAGCTGAGGCGTCTGTTGCATACAGCTTCCGCATCGTATCATCTGTAAATAATTCACCATCTAACTGGCCTGATAATTTTTCCAAGCTATCCATCTTAAAAAATCTTTTTATAAAACTGTAAAGCTAAAAAGTTTTAAACAGCTATGGACACATTTATATTTTTTACTTCTTTTGACTAAATTTTTTGAAAAATAATTGACGTCTATCTCCATCGCAAAGTATTGATAATATGTTTCATGTCCTGCTGCAGAAAGGCATTTACAGGCCGGAGAGAATCTTCATTAGGAGTAGCATCAAAATATAAAGCTCCTCTTAAAAAATGATGAACACTATCAGTAAGAAAAAATTGTTTAGCAGTAGCCACATTACCGGAGACTTTAAAAAATACGCCAGTAATATTATTGGGTGTATGCATCAGGCTGTCTTCGATGGAATAGGCTTTCACATCGTTTTTATAAGTTAGATTATAAGAATCATTTACCATCTTTTCAAAATTGTTCACGCCAATTGAATCACGATAAGATCCATCGATGTTTTTTATTTTATAGACCGACGTACCACCGATTTTTTTGTAGCTAATAAAGATGGTTCCATTGAAAGATGGAAATTCAATATTGATCCAAAAAGGATTTTTTGCACCTTCATCAAAATAGGTAGAGTCTTTTGCTATCCTGGCATACACGGGGTATTCAAAAGAATAAGGATAACCGGGTTCATTAAATGTGGTGTATTGTTTTTGGGGGAAATCAATTTTGAAATACCCAATTTTTTTTGAAGTATAGTTGGAGTTGCAACTAACGACCAACCAAGCAAAAAAGAAATAAAATGCTCGTCGCATCTGCCAATTTTTGTTCAAGATATGATGATTTAATTTTCCTGTTTTTGTTTTAATGTAAGCTTCACTTTTGCAATGCGGTTTTTATTGATCTCAAGAACTGTAAAAACATAATTATTGGTTTCAAACTGCTGGTTAACCGTTGGGAATTCACCAGCGATCTCTAATATCAGCCCTGCCAGCGAATCGCTTTCGCCACGCAATAGATCAAAGGTATGCGTAGGTATTTTTAATATTCTGCACAAATCGTTGATCATTGTTTTACCCTCGAAAATATAATTATAATTATCGATCTTCTTGTTGATACTTTGCTCATCATCAAATTCATCCTGTATGTCCCCAATTATTTCTTCCATGATATCTTCTAATGTGATAATTCCGGAAGTTCCCCCAAATTCATCCACCACAACGGCGATGTGTATGCGCTTATTTCTGAAATCCTGCAAAAGGTCTTCTATCAGTTTTTGTTCATGCACATAAAACACAGAGCGCATCAAGGGATGCCAATCAATATCTTCCTGGCCCAGGTGGGACAATAAATCTTTGGTATGAAGGATTCCTACAATTTCATCAAGATTATTTTTATAAACGGGCAACCGTGAATAAGAAAATTCTTTTACTTTATTTAAGACCATACTGAAAGGAACTGAAGCTTCAATTCCGGATACATCCAGTCGCGGTCTCATTGTTTGTTTAACGGTGGTGTTGCTGAATTTTCGTATGCCTTTTAAAATTTGTTTCTCTTCGCTGGAAGCTTTGTTGTCAGGCAACAGATCAATAGCATCATCAAGCTGGGAATCATCTTCGGTATCGCTTCCGGTATGAAAAGCCTTTTCAACCGAAGCTTCAAATGCCACGAGACTTACGCTGATTTTTGACAAGAGGCTGTTGAAGATATCCACGATCATAGAAGACATTGAAGCAAACCAAATCTTGTGATGTGTAGCCCATACTTTTGGAAGTACTTCACAGGATAAAACGAGCACTCCACTAATAGCAATAATTTTTATCAGTAAATTGATAAGAAAGTGCATGCCCAGGGCTTCTATCCATTCATCTAAAAGAAGGTTGGAAATTAATATGATCCCCACATTTACAAAACTGTTGGCGATCAACAGCGAAGCCATCAGTGATTTTGGATTTTCCAACAGCGTTACAATCCTTTTATAAGAAGGCTGCTGGCGGGTTTTAAGCATATTGATATCCTTCAGCGTTAAAGAAAAGAATGCCATCTGGGATCCTGAAAAAAGAAAAGACAAAACGAAAAGCACCAGTAATGTAAAAAACAGGATAGAAGTGGTAGAGGCGGGAATAATGGCTATAATTGTAAGCAATTGAGAACTATTTGGTGACCAAATTAAAGTTTAAAAGTAAAGATTAAATTAAAAATACAGCCTTTAGTCATCTTTTGCAATCTCCCCGTTTTGGCTGTTGTCCTGTTTATCTAAATGGTCATTGGAGTCGTCAGGATTGATATCATTGCGTTTGTCAAGCATAATAATATTGTCAGCAATGACTTCTGTAGCAACTTTTTTATTATGATCCCGGTCTTCCCAATATCTTGTTTTCAAATGCCCTTCAATATAAACGAGGCTGCTTTTGTGTAAATATTTTTGTGCCAATTCGGCAAGCCCGCGCCACAGCACAATATTATGCCATTCTGTTTGAGATATGGCCTTACCGTTTTTATCTTTATAAGTTTCTGTGGTAGCCAATGGAAATTTTGAAACAGGAATGTTTCCTTCCAGGTATTGTATGTCCGGATCCTTTCCAAGATTGCCGATTAACATCACTTTATTAAGTCCACGCATAACGCTGTTTTTCTCCTTTTGAAATAATCAATTTAAAGATACATTTTTATCTGCTAAATATGACGCTATAAGTTTGGGGAATGGCAATGATTTCAATTGCTTGCCATTTACCGGGAAATAGCCTGGAATAACCAAAGGTTTTTGAATTTCTACATGAATAAACTTTCCGGTAATTATCTGGTGAGTGAGCTTTTGATATTTTTTGGATGAAATATAGCTAATCCGGTAATCTGCCAGATTTAAAATCTGTCGAATTTGTTCGTTTACTGTAATTGCGCTTTCATCAAGCCATTCGTTGGATTCAATCAAAATGAATTCATAGAGATTTTCCCAGATGTCTTTTCCTGTTCTTTTCCGAACATAGTATTTATTTTTATAGTGAACCAACAAATAATTAAAAAACCTATTCTTCTGACTGATCTTTTTTGTGTTTACAGGCAAGGCATTTACTTTATTTTCTGAAAAAGCGGTACATTTTTTTTGCAAAGGGCATTGCAAACACAGCGGTGCAGCAGGTTTGCAAACCACAGCGCCAAAATCCATCAACGCCTGGTTGTATTTTCCGGGATATTTTTTATCAAGAAGTGATTGAGCAATTTCGCCATAATACTTTTTGCCTTCTGTAGTATTTATAGGAATTTCTATTCCAAAAAAGCGTGATAATACTCTGAAAACATTTCCGTCTAAAACTGCATAAGGCTCATTAAATGCGAAAGAAGAAATAGCCGACGCAGTATAACTTCCGATTCCTTTTAAAGCGAGAATATCTTCATACTTCCGGGGAAATCTTCCATTCAATTTTTCATAAATGAATTTTGCTGAAATGATTAAATTCTTACATCTTGAATAATAGCCCAACCCTTCCCAAAGCTTGTAAACTTCCTTTTCATCAGCGTTTGCCAATGATTGAACCGTAGGGAAAGCAACAATGAAACGATTATAATATTCCAGTCCCTGTTGTACCCTGGTTTGTTGCAAAATAATTTCGCTTATCCAAATGCGGAAAGGATCAGTTTCTCCCTTCCATGGCATTTTTCTTTTATTTTCAGATTCGTTCCATCCCAATAAAATCTTTGAAAAAAATTTACAATTTCCCATTTAAAGCGAAATAACTAATTTTTTAATTGATTTTAATCAAAGTCTTTATGCAATTTGCATGAAATATTAAAAAAAAAGATACACAAAAGATATTATAGCAGGTTATTACAATAAAGATTGGTAAATTTGTCTTGCCTGGTTGAAGTATATTTATAAAACACATTTTAATTTTCACCTAACTAAAAGAGTTTAAAATGAGAAAAGCAGATTTAATTAACCGGATATCGGAAAATACGGGAATAGCAAAAGTGGATGTTCTCGTAACACTTGAAAATTTATTTAAGGAAGTGAAGAAATCACTAGGTGAAGGTGAAAATATTTACATCAGGGGTTTCGGCAGTTTTATTACAAAAAAAAGAGCTGCTAAAATCGGACGCAATATAAAAAAGAATACTGCTGTAGAAATTCCTGAACACTATATTCCCGCCTTTAAGCCTTCAAAAGAATTTGTTGACCAGATCAAAGAAAAGGGACTTCACAAAAGCCCTTAATGTATTAACTTTGCACCCTGATAAAAATCAAGATTTAGCTTTTGAATAAACGAATAATTTTAGCGGGGATAGGGATTGTATTAGTTTTCGTACTTTTTTTCTTTGGAAAAACAGCTACTACGAAAAAGGAAATGCCGGCCATGGCAAAGGCTGAAACACCTCAGTTTAATATTAAAGATACGTTGAGTGCCCGGAAACAACAGTTGTCACCTGGCCACCTTGTATTGGTAAACAATATAGAAAACAGTATCAGCCGGGGTGATGTAAAAAACCAGGAAGTAAACCAATATACCAACCTGGCTAACTTCTGGAAAGATTCTGTCGGCAAATTTATACCCTACATTTACTATTTAAGCGAAGCGGCCAAATTGGATAATTCAGAAAAAAAGCTCACCTTTGCAGCCCGGTTGATTTTAGAGAACATGAAAAGGGAGTCTGACCCGGCTCAGAAAGTGTGGGAAGCACAAACAGCAGCTACACTATTTGAAAAAGCCATCAAGTTAGATCCTGAAAATAATGATCTTAAAGTTGGATTGGGAAGTTGTTACGTTTACGGTGAAGGAATGATTGGTAATGCGGAGCAGACTATGAAGGGTATTCAGCAATTGCTGGAAGTAGTGAAGAAGGATTCCAATAACATGCAGGCGCAATTGGTTTTGGGAATTGGAGGTGTCATTTCTACCCAATATAATAAAGCCATCGAAAGACTGAAAAAGGTTGTGGATTTTGATCCTCATAACCTTGAAGCTGTTTCCTGGCTTGCCGATGCTTATGCCGCTGCCGGCGATAAGCAAAATGCAATAAAATGGTATGAACAGAGTGAACATCTGGTTAATGATCCGGTGTTCACAAAGGAGATAAACGAGCGAATAAAAGTATTGAAAGGAAATCAATAATTTTTTAGCAAAGTAACAATGACAAATAAATTAAATTGTTTATTTGTCTTTATTAAAAAATAATTAAAAAAAAAATTATGCCTTGCGGTAAAAAGAGAAAACGCCATAAAATCGCTACTCATAAGCGTAAAAAGCGTTTAAGAAAAAATCGTCATAAGAAGAGGTAATTTTTTACTTCCTTCTGCTTTCGCCTGCCGGTAAACCTGGCTTTATCCTTTTCCTTCTGTTTGTTTTAAAACTGAATAAAGAATTTAAAGTTTGAACAAGGAACTTATTATAAATGCTGCCCCACAGGCAGTTGAAATAGCCTTACTTGAGGATAAAAAGCTCGTGGAGATGCATAATGAAAATGCAAATTCGAGCTTTGGGGTGGGTGATTTGTATTTAGGGAAAGTAAAAAAGTTAATTCCAGGACTCAATGCGGCTTTTATAGACGTAGGTTTTGAAAAGGATGCTTTTTTGCACTATTCAGACCTAAGTCCCTATATCCGGTCCATTTTAAAATTTACCAGATTGACTATGGATGATACTTCTAAGGAAGGAATCAATTTTGAGAATTTCAAGGTGGAGCCGGAAATTGTAAAGACTGGAAAGATCGCTGAGGTTTTGAGTGGTAAGCCAAACATTATAGTTCAGATCTTAAAAGAACCAATCGCCGCCAAGGGACCACGGCTTAGCTGTGAAATTTCGCTCCCAGGACGCTATGTAGTTCTTACTCCTTTCAACGATATCATTGCCGTTTCCAGGAAAATCCACTCGTCAGAAGAAAGAAAAAGATTACAGAAGATTGTTGAAGCTGTAAAGCCTAAAAATTTTGGGGTAATAGTTCGCACAGCCGCCGAGGGCAAGCCTGCCGCGGAATTGCATGATGACCTCTTGGGCCTTATCGGCACATGGAAAAATATGCAGGAAAATCTAAAAGGCGCTGTTCCTCCTACAAAAATTTTGGCGGAAGAAGGGAAAACCAATAGTATTCTCCGTGATCTGCTGACAGAAGATTTTAATAAAATTGTGGTGAATGACAAAAACATTTACAACGACACCAAAACTTATCTTCACCGCATTGCTCCTGAAAAAATAGATATTCTTTCCTTTTATAGTAATGGATCACCGATTTTCGATGCTTATGGTGTTACCCGCCAGGTAAAAGCTTCCTTTGGAAAAACTGTCAACCTGCCGAGCGGTGCATATCTTATCATTGAACATACGGAGGCTTTGCACGTTATAGATGTAAACAGCGGCTATAAAAGCGTGGGTAATAACCAGGAACAAAATGCCCTGGAAACCAACCTGGAAGCCGCTGCAGAAATTGCCCGGCAATTGAGATTAAGAGATATCGGTGGCATCATCGTTGTTGATTTTATTGACATGAAATTGCCGGATAACAAAAAGAAGCTTGCGGAGCAGATGGATTTGTTTATGAGAAAGGACAGAGCAAAGCATGCTGTTCTTGCCTTAACCAAATTTGGCCTTATGCAGATTACACGGCAACGAATGAAGCCGGAAACCAACATCAACACGTTGGAATTATGCCCGACTTGTGGTGGCACAGGTAAAGTTTCTTCTACGCTGGTACTTGAGGATGAGATCGAAAAAAATCTCAGCTATCTCATTATGCAAAAACACAAGGGATTAACCATCGAAGTTCATCCAATTGTATTTGCCTATCTTACCAAAGGCTTTCCTTCCAGGCGCATGAAATGGAGCATTAAATTTAAAGGAAAAATAAAAATCCGATCCAACACGAACTATCATCTTACCGAGTTTCATTTTTTTGATAAAAGCAATGAAGAAATTAAGCTTCAATTGTAATTTGCTTTTTTCCTCCTGCGAAATATTTTTCTTTTTTAACAATACCCAACTCCTTTCATTTTATCTTTACTGATTTTCATTCTCGTAATTTACTTTGTCTTTTTATTTTTCAGTTGTTAGATTTGTAAAAAGAATTTCTAATTCTTGTTAATAAAAAAACTATGGCGTATCAACCCAATGAAAAAAGATATGAAAACATAAATTATCGCCGTTGCGGAAACAGTGGCGTCAAGCTCCCCTCCATCTCACTTGGGCTTTGGCATAATTTCGGAGAAATTGATGATTACGAAAGCTGCAGGAATATTTTGCAAACTGCTTTTGACCATGGAATTACGCATTTCGACCTGGCAAACAATTATGGCCCGCCTCCCGGCGCGGCTGAAATCACATTCGGGAAAATTTATAATCAGGATTTTAAATCGTTGCGGGATGAATTAATCATCTCTACTAAAGCCGGATACCAGATGTGGGATGGGCCTTATGGGGATTGGGGTTCTAAAAAATACCTTGTATCAAGTCTTGACCAAAGCCTGAAAAGGATGGGACTGGATTATGTAGATATTTTTTATCATCACCGTCCTGATCCTGAAACGCCTTTGGAGGAAACCATGGGAGCATTGGATCTTATTGTGCGACAGGGGAAAGCTTTGTATGTCGGAATTTCGAATTACAAACCACAGGAGGCCAGAAAAGCAATTGAACTATTGCGGCAGTTAGGAACACCATGCCTTATTGTTCAGCCAAGATATTCTATGTTTGACCGATGGGTTGAGGATGGGCTTCTTGACGTTTTGGGAGAAGAAAAAGTGGGTTGCATTACTTTTTCTTCTTTAGCCCAAGGATTGCTCACCAATAAATATATTAATGGAATTCCCGAAGATTCAAGAGCAGGCCGGCATCTTAAAAACGGCGCAATCACGGAATCTCAAATAACTGAAGAAAAAATCAACATAATAAAACAGTTAAATGAAGTGGCTGCCAACAGGAACCAGTCACTGGCCCAGATGGCATTGGCCTGGATTTTAAAGGATGACAGGATCACTTCAGTGGTATTAGGTGCGAGCAAAGCCAAACAGGTGACAGAAGGTGTTGAAGCCACAAAAAATATCCAATTTAGTAAAGAAGAACTTGATACGATCGATTTTATTCTACGACAGTAAATTCTCGTTTGACCTTATCGTTATAAATTAAAAATGGTTTCAAAAACAATTCTTGCATTCAGCAGCTCACGCTCGGGAAGCTCTGGTTTTCTGGAAAAAGCGACACCCGTCATCAATCAATTTATTGGCAGTAAACGGACCTGCCTACCGGACAGGCAGGCAAATATTGCATTTTTTGGTTTTGCTGACGCGGATAGAAAATACGAAGAATATGGACTTGCCGTTCAGAATGCATTAAAAAATCCGGATTTTAAAATCAATGTGGTTTTGCCGTCAAATGCAACTTCTGTAATTGAAAATAGTGATGTGATGTTGGTCGGGGGTGGCAATACATTTAAATTAATTCATGACCTTCAAGAGTTGAACTTATTAAACCTAATCCGTGAAAAAGTGAACAATGGTACTTCTTACATTGGATGGAGCGCAGGATCTAATATTTTAGCCCCGACCATTTCAACAACCAATGATATGCCCATTATTGAGCCTGAATCATTTAAAGCCCTCGGATTATTTCCTTTCCAAACCAACCCTCATTACCATAATCAAAAAACAGAAGGCTTTAATGGTGAATCCCGCGATGATCGTCTGCAGGAATTTTTAAAAATGAATCACAATGTTCCTATTGTAGGTTTACCAGAAGGAAGTTATTTGAAGTTGGAGAATAATTTCCTTCAATATTTTGGTGAAATTGATGGGGTATTATTTGAATCAAAAATAAGCGGACCGCCATTTTCAAAAAGAACAGTCTATTCCGGAGAAAACATTTCATATCTTTTATAAGATTCGAACTTGCGGCCTTCCCGATTGAATCGGGACGCGATGATCTTAATAAAAAAGAGGCTATCATTTTTAGATAACCTCTTTTTTATTGTCGGGGCGGCAAGATTCGAACTTGCGACCTCCACATCCCAAATGTGGCGCGATGACCGGGCTACGCTACGCCCCGAATTTCTCAAATCATAAAGAGTGCGGAGAGGGTGGGATTCGAACCCACGGTACAGTTT
>JBDTKU010000117.1:0-15335 GCA_039935135.1 Ginsengibacter sp.
CCGATCACCAATATTATTGGCGATCATTTTAATGGTAAAGAGGCCAACGCTACTAAGGAAGCAATTTTGCAAAATTCAGGATTCCTGGATGGAATGGTGATGAAAGACGCGATAGGAGAGGCGGTCAATAAAATAGAAGAGTTACAAATAGGAAAACGAAAAGTGAATTATCGCATGCGTGATGCCGGTTTCAGCCGCCAGCGTTATTGGGGCGAGCCGTTTCCAATTATCTGGAGCGATGGAATAGCAGTTGCGCTTGAAGAAAAAGAATTGCCTTTGGAATTGCCTTTTGTTGAAAAATACGGGCCTGGAAAAGATGGCGAAGGACCTTTGTCTAATTTGACGGATTGGGTAATTACGCCCACAGGAAAACGCGAAACCTCTACCATGCCTGGCTATGCAGGAAGTAGTTGGTATTTCCTCCGATACATGGACCCGCACAATAATGAAACTTTTGCTGATAAAAAAGCTACCGATTACTGGAACCAGGTGGACGTTTATATTGGTGGAACAGAACACGCCGTTGGCCATTTATTGTACAGCCGTTTGTGGACAAAAATTTTGTATGATCTCGGTTATATAAGTTTTGATGAACCTTATAAAAAATTGGTGAACCAGGGAATGATACAGGGAAGTAGCAGGTTTATGTATAGGGTAAAAGACTCTAATAAATTTGTTTCCTTCGGACAAAAGGATAATTATGAAACGAATCAACTTCATGTAGATGTAAATATTGTCGACGGTATTGAATTAGATATTGAAGCATTTAAAAAATCAAAACCTGAATTTTCAAATGCAGAATTTATTTTAGAAGATGGAAAATACTTCTGTGGCGTAGAGACCGAAAAAATGTCCAAATCAAAATACAATACAGTTAATCCAAATGAATTGGTGAACAAATACGGCGCAGACACTTTTCGTATGTATGAAATGTTTTTAGGTCCGATTGAGCAAAGCAAACCTTGGGATACCAAAGGCATTGAAGGCGTTCACCGTTTCTTAAAAAAGATGTGGAGATTATTTTTTGACGAAATAAATGGGCCGGTATGGACTTCATCGGCTCCCTCTCCCCTGGAGAGGGCGGGGGGAGAGGCCACCGATTCCGAATTAAAAACGCTTCATAAAACCATCAAAAAAATTGAAGAAGATACTGAACGTTTTTCTTTCAACACAGCCGTGAGCGCTTTTATGGTTTGTGTAAATGAATTGACTGATCAGAAATGCCATAAGAAAGAGATTCTTCAACCCATGTTGATTTTATTGGCTCCTTATGCGCCTCACATTGCGGAGGATTTGTATCATTCACTCGGAAATACAGATTCCGTTTTGAACGCAGATTATCCTAAACTTGAAAATAAATATTTGGTTGAATCTGAAAAAGAATATCCGATTTCTATCAATGGAAAATTAAGAACCACAATGGTTATTTCTTTGGATGCTTCTCAGCCGGAAGTGGAGCAAATGGTTTTGCAAAATGATATTGTTCAAAAATGGATTGACGGGAAATCTCCGAAGAAAATAATTTTTGTAAAAAATAAAATGGTAAATGTGGTGGTATAAATAAAATTTTTTAGGACTTCTTTTTTTTCGAAATAAAACTTCCTCAATGAATCTGAAAGTATATAACCGGTTGCTCGAAAATATTTCAGAAACATATACCTATGGCAAGGTAAGGGCATTTAATGCCGCGAATACCGCTTTGGTAGAAACTTATTGGAAAATTGGTCGGCACATTGTAGAATTCGAGCAAGGCGGAAAAGCAAAAGCAGAATATGGAACCAGTCTTTTAGAGACATTATCCAAAGATCTTTGTTTGAAATTTGGAAGAGGGTTTAGTTTAAGTAACCTACAGAGATTTAGACAGTTTTTTATTACCTATCCAATTCATGCGACACTGTCGCATGAATTGCAAAACGGTGAAAATGAAACCCTTGCAAAAAGTTCGACACTGTCGCACCTTTTGAGTTGGAGCCATTATGTAGAATTATTAAAAATTGAAAGCCCAATAGAAAGAAACTTTTATGAAAAACAGTCACTGATTGAGAACTGGAGCATCAGAGAATTAAAACGCCAAAAAAAATCCTCATTATTTCTTCGACTAGCTGCAGGTAAAGACAAAAATGAAATTTTGCAATTATCGCAACAAGGAAAAATTATTACAAAGCCGGAAGACATTTTAAAGGATACTTATATTTTTGAATTTCTAAAAATTCCCGAACCCTGGCATATTTCTGAAACTAATTTAGAAACACGCCTTATCAATCAATTGCAGGATTTTCTTTTGGAGTTAGGGAAAGGGTTTGCTTTTATCGGCAGACAATACCGAATCACACTTGCCAATAAGCACCATTATATTGATTTAGTGTTTTATCACCGGATACTCAAATGTTTCGTACTTATAGATCTTAAAAAAGAAGAAGCCGGGTATGAAGATGTTGGGCAAATGAATATGTACCTGGGTTACATGGAGGCAGAACAAAATGTAGAAGGTGATAATCCACCAATAGGAATCGTTTTAGCCAGGCAAAAAGATGAATTGCAAATCAGGTATGCAATGAGCCACACCAATAGCAAATTATTTGTTCAAAAATACCAACTCTATTTACCTAATGAAGAAGAACTGCGCAGAGAAATTGAAATGATTTATCAACAGGAAAAAGAAGGGGAACTTTTTTAAAGAAGAAAAAGGAATTTCTGTCAAAATTTAATGACCTCTCATTTTTTTACCCACTATTTTTGACGAATGAAGCGTTACGCCCGTCTTTACCTGGATTCCTACAGAGGCTTATCCCGGCCATCATGGATGTTGTCAGCAGTAATGCTGATCAACAGGATTGGCGCTATGGTAATCCCTTTCCTAAGCGTTTATATGGTTGCCGAACTTCACTTTACGCTTTCACAAACAGGAGTGGTGTTGAGTTGCTTTGGATTAGGCGCAATGACTGGTTCAGCTTTGGGAGGCTGGCTTACAGATAAGGTTGGACATTTTAAAGTACAACTGACCAGCATTATTTTGTCGGTGCCCATCTTCTTTTTATTGCCGTTATTTATAAATGTATGGAGTTTGGCAATCGGTGTTTTTGTATTGAGCACTGTTACGGAAATTTTCAGACCTGCGAACTCGGTTTCAATCAGCGTATATGCCAGGCCGGAAAATATTACCCGTTCTTTTTCGCTCAATAGAATGGCGGTTAACCTGGGATTTTCTATAGGCCCCGCTATAGGTGGAATATTGGCGGCCATATCTTTTAAATTATTGTTTTATGGCAATGGAATCACCGCTTTGCTGGCTGGCTTATTATTTTATTTTTATTTTAAAAATCTACCGGTCAATAAAAACAGAGAACTTTTTAAACATACGAAAGACGCGAAAAAAATAAAGACCGGAATATCTCCATGGAAGGACAAACCTTTCCTGATGTATAGTTTGTTTTGCTGTTTATATAGCATTTGCTTTTTTCAGTTGTTTAGTACATTGCCTCTGTTTTATAGAAAGGTTCACCACCTCAGTGAAGGGAATATAGGATTGGTGCTGGCATCAAACGGACTGGCCGTATTTCTTTTTGAAATGTTATTGGTTCAAATTGCAGAAAGGAATTTCCGCTCATCATCTGTTATCACGTTGGGCGTATTTCTGTGCGCTGTCTCTTTTTTAATTCTCCTGGTTCCTTCGGGAATGTGGGTTTTATTTTTGGCAATGTTTATCATGAGCCTTTCAGAAATCTTGGCGATGCCTTTTATGGCGACTGTAACGGTTAAGCGCGGTTCCAGCGATCGCAAGGGCAGCTACATGGGATTAAACTCTCTTTCATTTTCTGCCGCTTTTGTTTTTTCTCCATTGATTGGAACTTTCGTGGCGGAGCATTTTGGATTTTCCGTGTTATGGGTAGGTACCGCTGTTGTGGGAATTGCCACGGCATTTGGTTTCAAATGGATTTTTGGCAATTTTAGTAAAAAGAGATTTGTATAAATTGGCCAGAAGTGATTCTATTCTTTTTATTAACTGCCATCCTATAAGCTTATTTATTATTGGATTGTTGCACTGTGGCAAACTCTTGCTTCAGTAAAAAGGATTTTGCACAAAAATTACCCTGAAGTTTTTTCTTTGTCCGAATAATTATTTCGAATGGAATAATAAAAAAGTTTTTTCAACCCTTAGAAAAAGCTATCTAAACTCAAAATAGGAATCATCCATAAAACTTCGTTTACTGTAAAAATCCTCTATCCAAAGGTTTTTACTGCTTCACCTAAATCAAATACCTGGGCTTTCCCATTTATTTTTGATTTAATGATGCTGCTTCCGGCTGCACTTCTGTAGCCTGCTTCACAATGCACTACTATTGGCTTGTTCAAAGGAATCTCATTGGCGCGTTCTCTTAATTCATACAAAGGAATCTCAACAGAGCTCTCAAAAATCTTTTTTGTTTTTACCTCAGATGGATTTCGGATATCAACAATAGTAAATGATTCTTCATTATCTCTCAATTCCTTGCTCTCAAAACTTCTGGTAGAAATAGTTCCAATGTTTCCAGCTATGCCTAAATCAATTTGAGATTCATAACCAATCTTTGCTACCCGCGTGATCAGCTCATTTAATGCAGTTTCAGTTTCTGCTACCAAATAGAATTTTTCTTCCGGAGCTATGATGCTTCCCAGCCAGGTTTCAAAGCTGTTTTCTCTCATCAGGTTGATCGCATTTTTTAAGTGTCCTTTTTTAAATTCATGTTCGGGCCTGCTGTCTATAATAGCCAACGAAGGATTAAGCGAAGTTTCAGGATCCACATTTTCTGCTTTCATCTTTTCTATTTTTGCAATACTTTCAGAAAAATTTTTGGCACCTTTTTTATTGATCTCTACTGCGTATGTAAAATATTTTGGAACAAAAGGTTGATCTGCCAGGAGATGCTCCACAAATTCATCTTCACTTAAATCCTGCAAGCTCCAATTGCTCATTTTTTCTGCACCCATATTACTTGAATTTAGTTGACTCAAACCCTTTCCACACAGGCTTCCCGCGCCATGTGCCGGGTATAACAAAACATCATCAGCCAATGGTAAGTATTTGTTACGGAGTGAATGATACATTTTCCGTGCTAAATCATTTCTTTTCATTGTGATTGATCCCGCCTGTTCTCTCAGGTCTGGGCGACCGCAATCTCCGATAAAAAGTGTGTCTCCTGAAAACACTGCATGATCCTTCCCTTTTTCGTCTGCCAAAATAATGCTGATGCTGTCGGGTGAGTGGCCCGGTGTGTTCAATGCTTTTAAAGTAACCTCTCCCAAACTAATCGTTTCTCCTTCATCAAAAGTTTGATGTGGGTATTCGGCACCCACCAATTTGCTGGCATAAATAGTAGCTCCTGTAGCGTTGTGAATTTCCAAATGACTGCTTACAAAATCCGCATGAGGATGAGTCTCAATGACAGTAGTGATTTTGGCATTATGTTCTGAAGCAAAATCATAATAAGGCTTCGGATCTCTTGCCGGATCAATGAGCGCTATCTCTGCTTTGCTTAAGATGGCGTAAGAGTAATGCGCTAAATTTTTATCTTCAAATTGTTTTATTTCCATATTTTGTTTTTTATACTGAATGCAAAGTTATGACCCAGGACCGGACCTGTGGGGTACTTTTGTTGCGTTGTTTTTTATTTCATTGCTTTTTCAAAAAATAACATTTTAATAGCAAGTATGATCAGCATCACTGCAAATAACTTCTTTAGGATGTCCTGTGGAATTTGGGTGGCAAATTTTGCGCCCAAATATCCCCCGACGAAAAAGAAAATCGCCATGATCAATGCCGGTTTGATCTCAACATATCCTTCTTTATAATATTCGTAAGCTGCCAGGGCACCGACGGGTAAAACCATCATGAGCAATGCGGTTCCCTGCGCTGTTTGTTGCGAAAATCCCATGAAAAAAACCAATGCAGGAATAATAATTATAGCCCCGCCAAGGCCAAGCAGACCGCTTAATATTCCTGCGGTAATTCCAATCAGGGCAACGATGATTAAATGCTGAATGTCCATAATAGTGTGCTTTTTGATTAATAAATTATTTGCTAAGTTCCATTTTTATTACAATTAAAATAAGCCATTTAAACTAACCTGTAGCAACGCTGAAAATGCTGTAAGCTATAATTGCCAGAACGATCAAAGAAATGATTACATACAAGTAATCTTTTTCAAAAAAGAAACTGATCACTGAAAAAATCACGCGTGAAATAGGGGTGGCAATCAATAGCAGAAGCCCCAATTGAATTATTGATAAACTGTCGAATTGAATAACACCATTGATGATTTGCTTTACAGAACGCAGATGAGAAGGCTCTCCAATAAATGTCTTGTAATGCGGAATAGAAAATCCTTTTTGAATTAAATAGTAAACCCCTCCAAAAAGAATTATAGAGCCGGAAATAATAACACCTGTGATGAGAAGCCTTCCCATCACTGATTCGATGTCGTAATCCGATATTTTTATTTCTTTTTTCATATTCTACCGGTTATTCCGTTATAGATCATTTGCAATGCCAGGAAAGTAATGATAATGGCAAAAAGAATTCTAAGCCATTTTGTTTCTGATTTTACCAGCACTTTTGAGCCCAAAAACGCACCCGCAATAACACCCAAAACTACAGGCATCGAAAGACCCGGATTTATATAACCTCTCTGCATGTAAATTCCTGCGCTTGCCGCGGCAGTAACGCCGATCATAAAATTGCTGGTAGTGGTAGAAACTTTAAAAGGCAATTTCATAAAATGGTCCATCGCAATTACTTTTAAAGCGCCGGAACCAATTCCCAACAACCCTGAAATTAAGCCCGCGATCACCATCATAAAAAATCCTCCCGGCACATTATGAGCAGCATATTTAACTTCGCCCTGGGGTGTGGGATAGGAACTGTTGAGTTTCAAAATTTGGGAGAGTTTGCTTCCTTCGTCCTGGACCAACATTTCATTTTTCTTTTTCAAAGAAAGAACCGCAGAAAAAATTAAAACGAAACCAAAAATAACGGCGATGATATGAGTGGGCGCATAAATAGCTAAAACCGCACCTCCTACTGCACCAAGGGTAGTAGCAATTTCCAAAAACATTCCTATCCGGATATTTGAAATTCCTTCCTTTACATAAGCGGCGGCGGCTCCGGACGAAGTGGCTATAACAGATATGAGCGAAGCACCGATTGCATAATGAATATCAACTCCAAAAAGGAGCGTCAGCATCGGAATTATAACTACCCCACCACCTAAACCTGTCAGTGAACCAACTAATCCGGCCAAAAATGATCCAACCAAAACGATGAGAGAGAAAAGAAGAACCGTCATGTTTTTTACAAATTACGGCTAAAGGTAAAGATTGCTCAAACTATGAGGCGCTTTAAATATCTATAAATTAAGTAGGATAAACGATTATTTATCAAACTTTTCGCGCCATGCAAGCATGCCACCTACCAGGTTTTTTGTATTTGAAAACCCCATCTGGTCCAACACCATGGCTGCAATTCCACTTCTGTTTCCACTGCGGCAATATAAAATCACTTCTTCATTTTTAAGGTCGTCTATTTCTTCTGTTTGCATATTTTGAATATTACCGACCGGTAACAAAATTCCACCTATATTGTATTCTGCGTTTTCTTCAGGTTGTCTTACGTCTATAAGATTAAGCTTTTCGCCTTTGTCCATTCTTTCCTTTACTTCTTCAGGAGTAATATTTTTCATATTCTTTATGGTTTTAGTATGTGAGTGCTATCATGTTTTAGACCTTTTAACGTGTCAATCACAGGGCGTTCCGGCTGAATCCAGATGTCCATCGTTTGGCCCGGTTGGATATAATTAGGCGTGCTGTTATAATCATCCACCTCAGGATTTTGCCTGAAAATATAGGCTTTTGCGGTATCTGTAATGTTTTCCGTTGATAATATGGCAGCCAATAATATTCCTTTGTCTTGTAAAATCCCTTTCGCTTCTTCTACGGTCATTCCTGTTAAATCGGGAACAGGGATTTTTATTGCCTCCAGGCCGCCCCCAATTACGAGGTCAATTTTGGAACCCCACCTGACCTTTTCACCAAATGCAATTTTTTTGCCATTATATTGCTGTTCTAAGACAGAACCTTTCATAAAATTGGGCTTGTAGGTAGTGTCGCCCAATAATAAATGATTCTTGTTAAGTTTATCTACCGCAAAGCGAAAGCTTAACCCATCAAGGTTAGGCATTTCGACCATTGGTAAAGCGACTGGGTTGACATTTAAAAATACGGTACGATTTACTTTTACTGTGGCGCCGACATCCGGCAATTGCTTTTTAACAGTATTTAAAGGAAGACTATCATTGTACAAGGAATCTGTTATGACCACATCAAATCCTTGTTCCTTTAAAAGGTCAACAGCGCTATCCACATTTTTTCCTTCAACTGCTGGTACTCTTAATGATTCTCCGTGATGAGTGAGCCAGCCAAGAGACTGAAAAAATAAAACGCTCAACAGGAATATTAAAGCTACGGCCACCAGCAGGTTTACTATAAAACTTTGTTTTGCAATAAATTTAAACACGTTACATATATGAGTGAAAAAATAAAGTGTTGCAATTTAATAAATTTAAGCAGGGAAACATTCCTCAATCAGGGCAGTGTAAAATTCCGTGAGCGTCCAGCCCATTGCTTTCACCTGTTGAGGAACAAGACTTGCCTCGGTCTGGCCGGGTACAGTGTTTATTTCCAATAGGTAAGGCTGCTCTTCATCTTCGTTGTAAATAAAATCTATTCTAATTATTCCACGGCAATTAAAAATTTGATAAATTTTTATTGCCTGCTCATTTATTTGTGCTGCAATTTTATCACTGATGTGGGCAGGAGTTATTTCCTGGCTTGCTCCAAGGTATTTTGCTTCAAAATCAAAAAACTCTTTTTTGGTAATAATTTCAGTTATCGGCAATGCAATGATTTTGCCCTTTGATTTGAAAACGCCAATGGTAAGTTCCCTTCCTTTTATAAATTCTTCCACCAACACCTGTTCGTCTTCCCTGAAGGCTTTTTCGATCGCAGCGCCCAACTCTTCGGATGGAAGATTTACTTTGCTCATCCCAATGCTGGAACCTCCATTGTTGGGTTTAACAAAAACAGGAAATTTTAAATTGTTGATCAGTTCATCGGGGCTTTGATAATTCTCTTTAAATAGCAAAACAGAATTTGCCACTTTGATTCCTGAGAAAGCCGCCACGGCCACTGTGTATCTTTTATTAAAGGTAAGTGCAGAAATAGCACAATCACAGGAAGTATAAGGAAGACCCAGCAGATCAAAATATCCCTGCAACTTTCCATCTTCGCCCGGCGTGCCATGGATGCCGATAAGTACCCCATCAAAGAGTATTTTTTGCCCGCCGACTAATATGGAAAAATCATTCCTGTTAACTTCTGTTTTTTCTCCATTCGTTTCATAAAACCAACCTTTGGGTGTGATGTCTATTTTGTAATATTCAAATTTTTGTGGGTCTATATTCCTTTCAATAGTCTTTGCTGACTGATAAGAAATTTGGGCTTCGCCTGAATAGCCGCCTGTTAAAAACGCGATCTTTGGTTTTTGCATTTATTAGCCAATTTAGCTTGTAAAATAAAATTAAAAATTCTGAATAAATCTTATTTGCGCTAAAATAAAAATATTACTTATTTATCCGTTTACTGGAAAGAATGATTTTTAAACAAAAAAAATCCCGCGGAAGCGGGATAATTCTATAATACGGGATAATTCTATAATAATATTAGCCGGGTAATTGTAACAAAGAAGAACGCGAAATATATTTCTGACTATCGCTATAAACAAAAAAACAAGTTCCGTCTTTGATCGTTTTAATGATCGGCGTAGCCACTTTTTGCGGTAAGGCAGGGCAACCGTAGCTTCTGCCAAGATATCCAAGAGATTTTAAAGTATGTTCACTTACATAATCTGCAGGATGAATAACAATGGCGCGGCTTTCAGCATTATCATTAATTCCTTTTTCCTCACCTTGCAGTTTTAATGAAAGGCCATGTTCGCCATAATAAGTTTCCTGTGTTACGTAAAAACCAAGGCTGCTCATGTGACTTTCGGGCGAATTGGAAAAACGCCGTGCATATTCCTTTCCTGAATTGCGGCCATGCGCTACGTAAGTATTAAATAATAATTTAAAATTTTCCAGGTCTATTACAAACAAACGTTTTTGAGATGAGGGTAAACTGAAATCAACGATAGACAAGACATTTTCATTGGTCAATTTGCCCTGTGACCTTAGGATGCCGTAACCTTTCAAACCTTCCAAAAAAGCCCTTTTAGATAAGCCAAGCGAGTTCAATTGCAGACTATCATAAATTATCAATTTGCTGTTGAGTTCTTCCTCAGCGGTGTTTGAATTATTTACAGCAATAATCTTTACTGGAGAAGGAGCAGGCTTAAATCTTGCAAAAGTAAAAGTAAGTGGAATCAGAAAGAGTAAAAGCAAGCGAGTCGGTAACAGGTTCTTCATAGATTTTTTCATTCGACAATTTTGAAGGGTTTTAAAATTAAACCAGAAAATATTATTACCCAAATTAAGATAAGATGTTTCCTTGTTTGATTTAGTTATTTGCCCGGTAATTTGATTTAAAAAATGGATTTTGGTTTTTTAAATCAGTGCGAATTTACGGGATACTATTTTATTAGGAGCGTCTCCTAAAGCCAATTGAAGAGTCTTTACAACCCCCTTAACAGAATAAAAGCCCAAAAATAATTAGCATCTTTCTTTAACCCCTTTTTTTACATTTTATTGTGCAAATTTTGAGTGTAATGTTATTTTTCTTTTAAAAATCTCTTGGCACAACTTATTATATTTGTGAGATTCACCAACACTGAAATAAAAAAAGAATATTATTTCCAAATCAGCTTCCATATTAAAAAATCCTATAGAATATTTGAAGGGCGTTGGCCCTTTGAGAGGTGATGTTTTAAAAAAGGAAGCAGGCATTTTTACCTTTAATGATCTTCTTCTTTATTTTCCTTTCCGGCATATTGACCGCACTCAAATCATCCCGATCTCTAAGATCAATTCCCAAACAGATTATGTGCAGGCAAAAGGCAAACTGACTTCTCTTGAAATATTAGGGGAAAAAAGAGGAAGAAGATTAGTGGCGACTTTGTATGATGGAACCGGCGAGCTTGAACTGGTTTGGTTCCAGGGAATTAACTGGATACAGAAAAGTTTGGAGGTGGGCGCGCCATATATAGTTTTTGGAAAAGCTGGGTTTTTTAATAACACCCCCCAAGTTACTCACCCGGAAATGGAACAATTGACTGAAGCCAACAGGAACGCCAAAAACTTTCTGGAGCCGGTTTATCCGGCTACTGAAAAATTAAAGGCGAAAGCCATGGGAGGAAGGCAATTGGGTAAATTAACTTTTGGTCTTTTGCAAATAATTTCTGAAAAAGATATTCCTGAAAATCTTCCTGAAGAACTACTTTCCAAATTCCGGTTGGTAAAGCGCTTTGTTGCCATAAAAAATATTCATTTCCCGGCGTCAATGAATGATTATGAAAATGCAGTGAAAAGATTAAAATTTGAAGAGCTTTTTATTTCTCAGTTAAGGATGGGCCTGGTGCGCTTCAGAAGAAATTCGTTTTCAAAAGGGCATCCATTTTCAAAAGTAGGCGATTTGTTTAATGATTTTTATGCCAATCATCTTCCTTTTGAATTGACGGGTGCGCAAAAAAGAGTGCTGAAAGAAATCCGTAAAGACGTAGGTAGCGGTAAACAGATGAACCGGTTGTTGCAGGGAGATGTTGGAAGCGGAAAAACAATGGTGGCCCTGATGGCAATGTTGATAGCGGCTGATAATGGATACCAGAGCTGTTTTATGGCTCCTACCGAAATATTGGCGCGCCAGCATTTTGAAGGATTAAAAGATATGCTTAAGGACCTCCCGGTCAGAGTAGGGATACTCACGGGATCCTCCACGGCAAAAGAAAAAAGAGAAACGCTGAAAGCAACCCTGGAAGGAGAAATTACGATTCTAACAGGAACTCACGCTTTGATTGAAGATGCGGTCCAATTTAAAAACCTTGGCCTGGCGATTGTTGACGAGCAGCATCGTTTCGGCGTAGCGCAAAGGGCAAAACTGTGGGATAAAAATGAAATAAACCCACACATCCTGGTGATGACGGCAACGCCTATTCCGCGTACGTTAGCGTTGACGGCCTACGGCGATTTGGACTACAGCATTATGGATGAAATGCCGCCAGGAAGAATTCCCATTCAAACGGTTCACCGGATGGAATATGCAAGGCCGCAGGTTATGAATTTTATTCGTTCAGAAATCGAAAGAGGCAGGCAGGCTTATATTATTTATCCTTTGATAGAAGAATCAGCTAAACTGGATTTTGAAGATTTGATGCGGGGGTATGAAGAAGTGAAGGCTTATTTTCCTGAGCCTAAATATTATATCAGTATGGTTCATGGAAAACAAAAGTCTGCGCTAAAGCGAACGAACATGGATCGCTTTGTTAAAGGCGATACCCATATTATGGTTTCTACCACCGTGATTGAAGTAGGCGTAAATGTTCCGAATGCCAGCGTGATGGTAATTGAAAGCGCTGAAAAATTCGGATTGCCCCAATTGCATCAACTGCGTGGAAGAGTAGGCAGGGGCAATGAAAAGAGCTATTGCATTCTTTCCACCAAAGTAAAATTATCGGCAGATGCCAGGCAACGTTTACAAATTATGTGTGAAACAAACGATGGATTTAAAATTGCTGAAAAGGATCTTGAAATCCGAGGTCCGGGCGATATTGAAGGAACACGGCAAAGTGGTTTGCTCAATTTTAAATTAGCTAATATTGTGGAAGACAGAAAAATTCTGGAGGCCGCAAGATTAGCTGCAGAAAAAATTATATCAGAAGACCCTTCCATATCCCTTGATGAAAATCAATGCCTGAAAAATTTCCTGGAAAGTGAAAAAGGCAAAACTGCGTGGAGCAAAATTTCGTAACTTATTCAATTAAAGTTGCTATGTTAAGAAGCTATTAAATGTAAATTCCGAAAATTAAATTCCTAATCTTCTTCTGAATGTTTCGTAAATTTATATCTTGTTTCTTAGTTGCTTTATATCTGACAAATTTTGATCTCATTTTCTATAGTTTTAATTTCTGATACTTTAATTGACGCTAAAAAATATTTTCTTGAAAATTTTAAAATCCTATACTTACTTCCTGTTTCTTTTTTTTGCAGGCATTTTTGTATCTGAAAATTTATGGGCACAAGTAGAATTTATTGAGAATAAAGGACAATGGGATTCAAAGGTAAAATATATGAGCAGCGCCGGAAGCGGTTCTTTCTTTTTGACAGATAAAGGATTTACCGTAACCCAATATAATCCTGAAGACTTTGAGAATATAAAGATAAGAATGCACGAAGAGAAGCAGTCGGGGACAGTAAACCGACAAATATCGAAAGATTCTGTTCGCACCGATTCGTATTCCGTTCAGTTTTTAAATTCTCAAGTCCCGGTTATCACTCCTGATAAAGAAGTTCCTTCTGTAAATAATTATTTTATCGGTAATGACCCCACCAAATGGGCTTCTAATTGTAAGATTTATCTCGGCGTCACCTACAAAAATATTTATCCAAATATCGACCTCCGGTATTATACAGATGCGGGGGGAAATTTGAAATATGATTTCATTGTGAATCCCGGCGCAAGGATTGATGACATTGCTCTCAAATATTCAGGCGCAAAAAAAGTTTCGATTAAAAACAGGGAGCTGAATATCACTACTTCCCTCGGAGTAAACAGGGAATTAAAACCGTACACTTACCAGGTAATTGACAATCAAAAAACGGAATTGGATTGTCGTTATATTATCAAAGGAGATGTGGTTAAGTTTAAGGTGAAAAACTATTCTCCCGACAAGACATTGATTATTGATCCGACCCTGATGTTTTTTACTTATTCCGGTAGTACGGCTGATAATTGGGGTTTCACTGCCACTTATGGAAAAGATGGTTCTTTTTATGGCGGTGGCATTGCGTTTGAAAATGGATTCCCCGTTTCTCCGGGTGCTTACCAAAAATCGTATGGTGGCGATTTTGATATTGCGATTATTAAACTTTCTCCCGATGGCAAGCGCAGGATTTATGCCACCTATATCGGCGGAAGCGGCGCTGATCAGCCTCACAGCTTAATTGAAGACCCACTGGGAAATTTGGTTATTGCCGGCAGAAGTAATTCAGGGGATTCTTATCCCACCACTGCTACAGCGGGAAAAGGCGGTGGATTTGATATAGTGGTAACCAAGCTTAACGCCTCTGGCAGCAACATTATAGGTTCAATGAAAATTGGCGGCTCTGGCCAGGATGGTGTAAATATCGCTGATGACCACAGCAATACTCTGCAATCGCTTAAAAGAAATTACGGTGATGATGCCCGAAGCGAAGTTTTGCTGGATGGCTCCAATAATATTTATGTAGCTTCCTGTACTTCTTCCGGTGGGGCCGTCAATTCTGATGCAGCTTTCCCTACTACCACTGGTGCCTTTCAAAGACAATTGAAGGGGAAACAGGATGCCGTGGTTTTAAAAATAAATCCATCTTGCAATCAACTTTTGTTCAGCACGCTTCTTGGCGGAAGTGATGACGATGCAGCTTATGTTTTAACTTTTGGCAGCACCGGCAACGTGTATGTGGCCGGTGGTACAGCAAGCAAGGATTTTTTTGCAAATATCCCAACTGCCAACGTAATTAAGCCAACGAATGCTGCACTTAGTTCAACCAATCAAGGATCTGATCCTTGTGACGGGTTTGTGGTGGAACTGAACAGCACCGGCACCCAGGCGATTCAAGGAACCTATATTGGTACTGACAAAGCAGATCAGATTTACGGGATTGAGTCAGACAAATTTGGATTCATTTACGTGATGGGAACCTCGGAAGGAAATATGGACGTGGTAAATGCAGACTATTCTGATCCGGGAGGAAAACAGTTCATTTCAAAATTAAAACCCGATTTGACTGCGTTTGTATATTCAACTGTTTTTGGATCAAGAAATTCTCAGGTGCCCAATATTTCTCCAACTGCTTTTTTGGTTGACCGTTGTCAGAATGTGTATGTTTCTGGTTGGGGAGGAAAATCCAACAGCGGTTTTTCTACGGGTAATACAAAAGGGCTTCCTGTAACTCCTGACGCCATCAAAGGCAGGACAGATGCTTCGGGCAGCGATTTTTATTTCTTTGTCCTGGAAAAAAATGCCAAGTCACAATTGTATGGTTCTTTCTTTGGCCAGGAAGATCCACCGGGAAGAACTGAGCCTATCACTTTTGGTGATCATGTGGATGGCGGTA
>JBDTKU010000118.1:0-67254 GCA_039935135.1 Ginsengibacter sp.
TAAAGGCAAATTCATAAAAAGGAATATAGGTGATGCCATCAGTAGTGTAATACAATTCGGCATACGTAGCTGCTAATGTAGAATGTTCAAAATATCCTTTATCAATAGCTAAGGCCCGGATAGTAAACTCCGAGGAGGAAGCGTTAAAGGATACTTGAAAATGACTTTTTGCCGCGTATTTCCCTCCGCTTCAATCCCACCAATCGGCTTTAGTAGTTAAAGAACTCATTAAAAAGGCGCTCAAAAACAGAACGACCGGAAGCAGGGAATGTAAAGATTTCACGTTGCGACTTAACCTGCTTTGTTTTACAGGAGATTGGGTGGCCAGATGAAGGACACGTTTCATAATCAGTTATTTTTTAAAACTTACATAGAGAAATGTTGCCAAACAGCCAGTATTAAAAAGCATGCTCATGCCCCCAATACTTCTGTTTTGGACACAAATTTTGCTGTCAGATATTCATTACTTAAAAAGCGATGATAGTTAAATAGCCGTAAGCTCCTGGTAATTAAAAACCATAATTTTTATACATTCGGAGATAAGCGGGTTAATAGTTTTAACCAACCTGTTTGTAAAACCTGATTTTGCAAAAGTAAGAGTTTTTAATAAATATCAGACTATAAATTTTATTATAAATAATTGTAAAAGGATCTAATTACAGATTAGTTCACTGATAATCAATTTTTTAACGATATAAAATTATATATCTCAATATTAGTTATTTATTATTATACATATATTTTATAATAATTCGTTAATATATTTATGATAATTATGTCGAAAAATCAGGCACAGGTCTGAAAGACTATTAGTAAAGCGATGTATGAGGAAGGCTATTCTGATGTGAAAGCATTTTGCGAAGTGTTTAGGAAAATTACCGGAATGTAACCATTGGAATACAAAACCTGATACAACAAAGAGAGGGTTTAAAAAGTGCTAACCAGTTTGCCATCGTCTATTGGCATGCAACCTGATCTTACCCAGAGCCATCGCACTACGTCATTTGAAGCCTAGAAACATTTGATGATTGGGATTGGAATGATTTTCAGAAATTTTAAAATCATGAATTCCTATAATAGAAAATCCTTTCTTCCTGTAAAAGTCTATGGCTCTACGGTTTTCAATCCAAACAAATAACCACATCCCCGATTGATTATTTTGTTTTGCAAGATCAGCATTGAATTCAAAAAGTGTTGAGCCAAGATTCAGATGGTAGAATTCCTTTAATAAATAAATACGTTCAAGTTTCGCAACGTTCTTAACCTCACTTTTTAGATACGGAGAATCAAGTACCATTTTAGAGTAGCCAGCTACTGTGTCGCTATGATAAAGCAAGTGGAAAATATTGCGAGGATCCTGTAATTCCTTTTCCAGGACTGGCTCATTGTAATTTTGTTCTATGAAATTATTGATCTCTTCCCATTTAGCAGACTTCCCATGAGATTCTATAAAAGTTTGTTCCGCAAGCTTTGAAAGCAATTGAGCATCATTCTCATTTGCCCTGGTTATTAAGATCATTCTAAATAATTATGAAATGCAAAAGTAAATGAATCCTCTCCTCCACGATTAGTGCCTTTTCTAATCGAAGCCTTCGAATCAAAAAAAGGTGATCATTAACTTTACTACTCAAAAAAGTATTGCAATTCTATTCATTCGTGACGCACAGCCAGTCTATTTTTCATTTAATTTAAGCCCCCTCAAAGGATGAATCTTGCTGAATTCGGACAGGTAAGGATTATAAGTAAAATAAATTACTTTCTCTGAAACAGGGCATACAAAAATAGCAAGGCTTTGATGGCCATCATTTTTAATCCCCTTCATTACATTCCGCAATTTCTTTGTCACGGGCTTTACCATTTCTTCCGGGTATTGTTTCAACAATTCAGCTTCTGATTGTTCTGCATGATGAGCTAATATACTTTCCAAAACACCCGGTTTTTTCATGTTTGGTTCAAACCGGATAAAAATTGAAATACGTGGATTGTGCTCTTTAAACTCTGGTATGGAAAGGCAGTCGTGTTGGCGTTGTTGGTTTTTAATCATTAATTCATATTTTTCTTTAAAATTAAATTCTAAAATTTGCAAAAAAAATGATCCTAATCACCCTTGAAACTGAGATTGCTCATGTTGACTTGCTCATTGCAAAAGACACGCCTCACAGGTTCGTGTTCACTAACCTAAAACTCCGGATTAAAAAATGACTTGTCCTAAAATTGGTTTACAGGTTTTTATTGACTCAGGAATTGGTTCGCGGAGGTGAAAATTATACTACAAAATAAAAATCAAACTTATTTCTTCGTTTACTGTTGCAGATACCATAACCACAGGTAATCGGGTATTACTAATAACAATTTTCTTTTGAATGTTTTTAGAAGGAAATTTGCGTCATGAAATCGAATTGGTTACCCGTGGTTTTATCATTCTTAATCGTAATTATCATTACAGGAAAAATAATTGTCGGTAACCAGGAAAGTGAAAAAGCGGAAAAAGAATTTGCAGCTTTTGTGGCGCATGAGCCGGCCGACACACTCTGGACTACTCCCTGGAATCAATATCAAATACCCTCGGATACCGATTCCGGGAGACTGATAAAATATGGGCGGCAACTTATTATCAACACTTCTTATTATCTTGGAACCAAAGGAGTGGTAGCGCAAATAAGCAATGGGCTTAATTGCCAGAACTGTCATCTTGGTGCAGGCACTGTCCCTTTCGGAAATAATTTTGGTAAGGTATATGATACTTATCCCCAGTTTAAAGCGCGTAATAATAAAGTGGTTACAGTATATGACAGGATCAACAACTGCCTGCAGAGAAGCCTTAATGGCAAGGCAATGGACATCAACTGCCGCGAAATGAAAGCCATGTATGCTTACCTTGAATGGGTTGGACATAAGGTCCCCGGAGAAAATAAAAAAGGAGGAACCGGTATAATGGAATTAAAATATTTAAACCGGCCGGCGAATCCGCCACAGGGAAGAAAAGTTTTCATGGCTAAATGCCAAAGTTGCCATGGGCCAAATGGACAAGGAGTTTTGAATGCTGATGGAACAGGTTTTACCTATCCACCGCTTTGGGGAAAACATAGCTATAATGATGGAGCCGGCATGTACCGCCTTGGAGACTTTGCCGGGTTTGTAAAAAACAATATGCCCTATGGAACCAACTATGAAAATCCAAAATTAACTGATGAAGAAGCCTGGGACGTGGCCGCATTTGTGAATAGTCAGCCACGGCCGCATAAAGATCAAAGCATGGATTGGAAAAACATTTCTACAAAGCCTATTGATTATCCTTTCGGCCCTTATGCAGATGGCTTCACAGAAAGTCAACATAAGTATGGACCTTATCAACCAATTAAAAATTTTAAACCATAAAAAATAAACATCATGAAAAAAACAATTTTTGTATTGCTCTCTGTATTTTTATTCGGATATAACGGTAATGCACAAACTAATTCTTCTGCTTTGAAAAATAACAGGGAATTCACCGGCGCAAAGGCAACCCAAAAAATGTATCATGCCATTTACCAGTTAGATGTAAACGATCCGATGGTAATCGGCAAAACCATTCGCAATATCAACAATGCTATAAATGATCCGAGGCTCAAAGGAAAAATTAAGATTGAGTTAATTGCTTATTCCGGGGGAACCGACGCCTATCTGAAAGGAAGCAAATATGAAGATGATCTGAAAGCGCTCGTGGAGAAAGGAGTTATCGTTGCACAATGCGAAAACACCTTGCACGAAAGAAAAATCAGCAGGGACCAGATCTATGATTTTATAGGTGTTGTTCCCAGCGGCAATGGAGAACTAATTATACGCCAGGCAGAAGGTTGGTCTGTTGTGAAACCATAATATTCATCAACCAAAAAATAGTAAAAATGAAAAAGGTTTTTATAACCACAGGCATCTTATTGTCCCTACTTTTCCAAATAGGAAACAGTTTTGCACAGGACTATCAATTCGACCCGCCCTGGAACACGCCGCCACAAAGCAAAGTTATGTTTACAATTCCGGGAATAGATAACGTTCCTGATCTTTATGGCGACATAAATGATCCGCAGTTGGTTATATTTTTTGCAGGAAATCAATTCATGTGCATTGATGATTTGATAAGTGCATTCAAACAAAAATTTCCTCAATACAAAAGAGTATTTGCAGAAACATTGCCTCCAGGTATTTTGGCCAAACAAATTGACGGTGGTTCACTCACTATCGGAAATATGCGCATCACCCTTCAGCCGGATGTATATACGGCGGGCAAAGGCCGGATGGATAAAATGGCCAATTATTTTAGCGATACCGCCACGTACGCTTTTAATGAATTGGCCATCATGACTCAAAAAGGAAATCCGAAAAATATAAAAAGTTTGAAAGACCTGGCGCGAAAAGATATTTTAGTAAGTATGCCAAACCCCGCATGGGAAGGCATTGGACGGCTTATTGAAGAAGCGTACAAAAAAACAGGCGGCGTTGATTTGGAAAACACAATCATGAAAACAAAAGTAAAAAACAGCACCACTTATCTAACTCAAATTCATCACCGGCAAACTCCAATGCGAATTTTATATGCACAAAGTGACGCGGGACCTGTATGGTATTCCGAAGCATTTTATCAAAAAATGATAGGCCATCCAGTAGAACTGGTTTCCATTCCTGGCAATGAAAATATAAAAGCCACTTATGTAGCGGGCAAATTAAGAAAGGCTCCGCATCCGCAGGCAGGAAAAGATTTCCTGGAATTTTTAACCAGCAACAAAGCAAAAGAAATTTATAGGAAATATGGATTTACCACTCCATGAAAACAATTTCTGAAAAATAAAAATCAGGAATATTTGCCTGCCTTTGCCAGTAGGCAGGTTGCTTTACTGGTTTTTATAAATCGCTAATTACTGATTATTTTGCAGATCTCTTTTCTCCTTCATTTTCTTAATTATTTATTTTTTTCTGACATGATAAATTATCTTAGTAGTTGCTTTTTGTAAAGTTGCTCTGGGCTTTATCGTAGAAAGTATTTTAAAATACCTGATGATAAAATAATTATTGAAATGAATGATTCATCCAAAACCACCAAGTTACTTAAATTATTTATGTTGCTAATTGGTTCCAAAGCGCCCCAGAGAAATGTAGAACAACATGATTTTTATTTCGGCATCGCTCGTGATTTGAAAGAGCTGGTTCCTGATATAAAAGCGTTTTGGCCTGAAGCGGAAGACAGCATCCACATTGATGCGTGGCGTGAAGTAAGCAAAGTGGATGATTACAAAATAGAAGTGATTTTAAAAAATGAAAAGGTAATTCCTTCCCAACATAAATTATTTTTTATCAACCTCGGCGGCTACCAGGCCAATAAAATGGAAGAGCAACATTACACGGTTTTATCAGTGCAAATTGATCGCGCACTTGCCATAAGCGAATCGAAGAGAACAGTATTCTATAGGACCAATACTTTAGAAGGCGCCCATTCGCACATTGATGATAAATATGGAATTGATGTGGATGATGTTTATCAAATAGAAGACATTTTAATTCCTGCCCACAAAGAAAAATACCAGGTGGTCATCACAAAAAAAGAGGGGCTGCCGGAGGATGAAATTCATCCTGGATATTTCAGGTTGAATAAACTATAACTTTTGAAAAGGCAAAATCAAAATTGAGAACGGGGAGACTAACCAGTGAATAATTTTTAAAAAGCCAAAGCTCACATGGGACTGACTTTCAGTAAACCAGGAAATAATCCGGATTTTTATTTCTCTCCGTTCTTTCCCTTCACTTCAACGCAGGCCAGTGCATTGTTTCCATAAATCCAGTATCGAACAAAACTTTCTTAGCTTTTTTTCCTAAGTCGGATGTTCAGAAATTCTACCGCCAGTGAAAAGCCGAGGCAGGAATAAATAATGCTCTTGCTTATTTCCTGGTGCAGAGCGCTCGCTATCAATACTACTCCAATCACCACCAGGAACGAAAGCGCCAACATCTGAAGCGTAGGATATCGATTGATGACATTGGTGACGGGGCCGGCAAAAATCATCATGATAATAATGGAAATCACCACCGCAATTATCATCACCACTACATTATCCACGAGGCCAATAGCCGTTAATATTGAATCGAAAGAAAACACCGCATCTATCAATATTATTTGAAAAATAACATTTCCAAAGCCAATAGGCCTCTTTATCTTTTTCGTTTCAGTTCCCTGGTCGTGGCTTAGTTTGTGGTGAATTTCAAGGGTGCTTTTTACGATCAAAAATATTCCCCCTGCCAATAGTATCAGATCTTTAATGCTTAATCCTAACGGCTCATCTGAAAATCCGTTGAATGGTGGTACCGTTATTATGGAATCTTTAAAACTTATGATCCAGTTAATGGACAATAAAAGTCCTACCCTAAACACCATAGCTAATGTTAGCCCAATGTTTCGTGCGGCACGTTGCCGGTTTGCAGGCAATTTACCAGATACGATTGAGATAAAAATAATATTATCTATTCCGAGCACCACCTCCAAAAAGGTAAGCGTAATCAGGCTTACCCAAATGGCAGGATTAGTGAAGTCGGGAAACATTAATTCCATTGACTCTGCTTTTTAATAAATTTAACCATTTACAACTTCCTGCGTCCTACTTTTTGTGGCCGCACTAAGTACAACATTTTTTTGCAAACTACTTTTCTTTTTCTTCAATAGCAATTTAAGTAAAACAGGCCCCGTGGTTAATAGTACAATTCCAAGAATAATCTTTTCAAGGTGATCTTTTGCCCAGGTACTTTCGCCCATTAAAAATCCTGCCGAAACAATAGTGATTACCCACAAAAAGCTTCCGAGGATATTATAAAGAGAAAATTTCGCGGGTTTCATTTTTACCATACCCGCCACTATAGGCGCAAACGTACGAATGATAGGAAGAAAGCGCGCAACAATAATAGCTCCTCCTCCTTTTTTTGCATAAAATTCTTCCGCCTGAAGAAGATATTTTCTTTTGAACAACCATCTGTCTTTTTTGAAAAGAAAGCGATCAGATTTTTTCCCAAACCAGTAGCCCAGGAAATTACCCAACACACCGGCTATGGCTATTAATCCAATCCAATAAACGAGGTTGATAAACGGGATAGCAAAGGGTGACATAGTATTGGCAATGATCATTCCGGCGATGAAAAGCAAAGAATCGCCAGGCAGAAAAAATCCGAAGAAAAGTCCGGTTTCAATAAATACAATCAGCGCCACAATGTACAATCCGCCATGCTGAACTATCCACTCCGGATTAATAAGATTACTTAAGAACTCAATTATAGTTTCCATTTTAATTTATTTATTGTCAAATAGTTTTTGAAAGATAGTAATGAAGGTTATTTTAAAAGACTTAATCAAGGTGAAAAAAATCGCCAGTAATTCACATTAGAAAATGGAAGGGCGAATCAAGTTAATTAGGTAAATTAAAATCTTCCGGCTTCCCCAAAAAATGAAATCAAAATAATGTATAAAGAAAAAGGCAGTTGTAGTAATCTGGTTTGGGTAAAAAGTCTGAACCGGTTAAAGAATATTTAAACCATTTTTTGGCAAAAAGTGCAGGGACGTTACCATTAAAATTCGCTTTGCCGTTAGGGTTCTCTGACACAACCGATCTCTGTAAATGATAATTTATAAATGAAGAATTAGGCAATTGATTTTCTTCAGTCTCAGAAGAATTGGCATTATTTCCAAATGGTAAAGAGATTGCTTGATTAAAATCATCCGCAGTATTTTTGATAACAGGCGACGCAATGCAAACCGCATTGAGCAACAGGAAAATAATCGCAAGCATCCTGCTTTTAATAACGCTATGTTTGATGCCGGACATTTTAATTTGGATAAATTTTTAGAGACAAATATATCTGAAAAGGAGGTGTAAATGAACCTTCAAATGTTATTATTTTAATAAACCCTTACACATTTATCTAAAGATCATTTATCAGTAAAAAACTGAATAGCCTAACAGAACAAAAAACTAATACAGTCCGGATTTTCTTATCAATCTATTTCAACGCAAAACCTGCCAGGTTTTAAAAACCTGGCAGGTTTGCTGGTAGATAAAATACAAAATAAAAATATCAATTATTTATTGGTTTACTGGAAAACATAAGAGTTGTCAACTTCTGAAGTGTCTGTTTTCTATATTTCACTTTTACTTGTTCCATATCTGAATTTTATTTTTTCATTCTTTATAATTTCAAATTGCTTCTGAGTAAAGAAACAACTCTTATAATATGCGAAAATCTTTTGAATGTTAGAAAATAGCTCTTGTAAGCTTTGAATAGATATTACGTTAAATTAATCCTTTGCTCAGCAGTTTTTTTCAATCATTATTAAGGTGGTTAAAAACGTTTTGATCAAGATTCGATTAATAATAAGATAAATCTTCCTTTCGATAGGAAAAAAATCGGATATTTATATCATTACGAAATGACAATAAAATTCTTTTACTTCGTATAAATTTTTAAAAAATTAAGAGTTATGAGTAATATGATTTCAATGAAAAATTTTGTAGCTACAATGGTGGTTACTACAATATTGACTTTAATCCTGGCGTGGATTTGCCTCATCTGGACTCTTTAATATTTTTTTGGCAACACAAAACCCAGGTTTAGATACAAAGCCAGGTTCAAAATCCATAAGATGATTCCGCAGGAAACAATACAGCAGATTGTTAGCCGAATCGATATTATTGAGATTATCAATTCCTTTGTAAAACTTAGGAAAAGAGGTACCAATTATATCGGCTTGTGCCCGTTTCATAATGAAAAAACACCTTCTTTTACCGTATCTCCGTCAAAAGAAATTTATAAATGTTTTGGTTGTGGTCGTAGTGGCAACACGATCACTTTTTTGATGGAGCATGAAAAATACAGTTATGTAGAAGCGTTGAAATGGCTGGCGGCGAAATACAATGTTGAGATCGAGGAAAAAGAGACCAGTCCTGAATTTAAGGTGCAGCAACAAATTTCTGACAGCCTTTACATCATCAACAATTTTGCACAGCAGTTTTTCTCAGATACTTTATTGAATTCTGAAGAGGGGCTTAATGTTGGATTGAGTTATTTAAAAGAAAGAGGATTCAGGGAAGAGATTATTACCAGGTTTCAATTAGGTTATAATCCTGAAGCCCGTGATTCCTTTGCCAGCGCCGCCGTCGAAAAGCAATTCAATAAAGAACTTTTGCAAAAGTCCGGTTTAGTAGTTTCGAGAGAGAATGGATTGCAGGATAATTACCGCGGCCGTATAATTTTCCCCATTCACAATCAATCGGGAAAAGTTACCGGGTTTGGCGCCCGACTGATCAGGAAAAATGATAAAGCACCAAAATATATTAATACACCGGAAAACGAAATTTACGTAAAAAGTAAAATTCTTTATGGTTTATGGTTCGCACGTCAGTCAATTGATAAGCAGGACGAATGCTTATTGGTTGAAGGTTATACGGATGTAGTTTCTCTGCACCAGTCGGGAATTGAAAATGTAGTAGCAAGCGGTGGCACATCGCTAACGCCGGACCAATTAAGGCTTATTAAAAAATACACTTCCAATCTAACTATTTTATATGATGGGGATGCGGCCGGTGTGAAAGCGGCTTTGCGTGGGCTCGATCTTGCGCTTGAAGAAGGTCTCAATGTTCAATTGGCATTGCTCCCCAACCAGGAAGACCCTGACAGTTATATCAACAAATATGGTGCGTCTGGGTTTACGACTTTCATCAAAGAAAATAAAAAAGATTTTATTTTATTTCAGTTAGATCTCGCTTTAGCAGAGGCCGGTGATGACACAAATAAAAAAGCGCAAATTGTCAATCGCATCGCAGAATCAATTTCCAAGATAAACAAAACTGAAGATTTTACGAAACAACAGGATTACATCCGCAAAACTTCTGAAATATTAAAAATAGATGAAGGCGGATTGCATAACCTTGTCAATAAATTTATCAGGGAAAATTTATCGAAGGAAGAAAAAAAACTATTGCAGCAGGAGGGCTTTTCTCAACAAAACGGGAATGAAATCCCTGAATTATCCGGTGGGCACGAAGAATCACTGGAACTCGTAAAAGAGGAAATTTTTCATGAGAGATCATTAGTAAGATGCCTTTTGGAATATGGTTTGAATGAGTGGGAAAAAGAAAAAAAAGTTGCTGATTATTTATTGAATGAGTTCATAGAGGAGGATACCATTGAGGACGGAATGTTGAAAAAAATAATCGATACTTATAAAGTGTGGTATGATGAAAAGCTTGAACCTACTTCAAAAAGCTTTTTATATACTGAGGATCTCGAAATGAGCAATGCTGTAGTTCACCTGATTGAATTTCCTTATGAAGTAAGTAGTGGCTGGGAAACAAAGTATGAGTTGTCCGTACCAACAAGAGAAGAAAATTATAAAATGGATATCACTTCCACCCTTCGTTATCTAGAATTAAAAAAAATTAAAAAATTAATTAGTCGGAATGCAAATGAACTCAGCAAAACAACTTCTGTTGAACGGCAGATGGTATTAATACAAGCTCATACTCAATTAAAAAATATGGAAATGCAATTGACGAAAGAAATAGGAATGGTCATCATGAAATAGAATAACCACCACTTTTTTATTAAAATAAAAATCCTACTTAATTGTTTGTTTACTGCAATTTCATAAGTAAACGAAAAACACCATCCGGAAAAAGATTTTTCCAGATGGTGTTTTTAATAATTATTTAGGTTTTTTAAAATCCTTCTGCTTCTGCAAATTTTCTTGAATCTGATTTCATTCTCACCACTTTGGAGGTGGTTGATTTTTTTACTTCTTCGCAAATTTGCCCTTTAGTAAATCTTTGAGCACTCCACACATAATCAAGAACTACTTTTTCACCGGTTTCATATCCTCTTTCGATTAAAAAATCCCAGGAACCATTTCGATTCAAATCACTGACAATTTTTGAAGCTTGTTTGGGAAATGCAATCCAAAGCTTGGTTTCATCATGCAATGCAGGGCACAATTCAGCAAATATTCTCTGAAGCTGTTTGGAGTTAAGTGCAAATACAAGTGCAAAATCAATTTTCCGGATTTTCAAGAGTTGAGTTACATTTTTTGAAAAAGAAAGCTTTGAAAACTGTTTCTCAATAGTGGAAGGAAGGCCCTGAATTAACAAATTTTTCTCATCCTCTAATTGCAACTTTTCAAACATTGTTTGAGACATAATGAAGGCAATATTTTAAAGATTAAAAAATAGTCTTCAAAAACTGCATGATTTTCTCCAAAAAAAAATAAAAAAAATCAAAATATAAAAAGGTGCAGCTAAAGACAGGGGCAAATTTACGAAAAAAAATTTTTACAGGCTAAAAATCTACCTGACTTTAACTTAACAGCATAAATCTATTATTTAATTTTTGAATTATTATTTAACAGGTTTGTAATATTTTAACGCCTCATCCATATATTTCTTCAATTTTTCAATTCTTTTTGAATCCAAAGGGTGACTACTCAAAATTTCGGGAGTCTTATTACCTGCGTTTAGTTTTGACATTCTTTCCCAAAGAGGAATAGCTTCTCTTGGATTGTATCCTGACATCGCTGCGAAAATTAATCCATAATGATCAGCTTCATATTCCTGCTGCCGCGAATTGGGGAGAAGAACCCCGATTTGAGCGGTAGGAGCATATATGGCATTGAAAATACTATTTACTTTGGGGCTGTTTTGGGTAAATAAATCAGCTCCAACCTGAACGCCCTGTGCCACTAAAGATTCGCTCATTCTTTCCTGCCCATGACGGGCAACTGCATGAGTAATTTCATGGCCCAGTACAATAGCCAGTCCCGCCTCATTCTGAGTGATAGGAAGCAAGCCTGTATAAACCACTACTTTCCCTCCAGGCATACACCAGGCATTCACTTCAGCGCTTTGGACCAGGTTGAATTCCCACTTATAACCATCGAGAGCACTTGACATTCCTTTAGAAGCATAATACTTCGTGATAGCAGCCGCAATACGGCTTCCAACACGTTTTACCATTTCTGCATCCCGATTAGAAGAACTGCTTACCACTTTATTCTGAGATAGAAATGATTGATATTGAGTAATAGCTTCCTGTTGCAAAGTTGATTCAGGAATAAGCGATAATTGATTTCGCCCGGTAATCATATTTTTTGTACAGGCAGTAAGAAATATGGCTAAGGATAATATTACAACGTGCAACTTTTTCATAAATTCTAAATTTTGTGAATTAAATAAACAATTGATGTACCAAAAATGATATGGCACAAAAACAATAATTTTTAGACTAAAAAAAAGCGCAAAGTAAAAGCAAAAAAAATTTAAAATTCTTTACGGTGGGATTTTCTGCGGTCGCGATGTTTTAAAATGGGGACACGGCCCTCATTTCCTTTGAGTAAACGGCTTATATTTTTCTGATGAGTAAGTAGTATAAGACAAGCAACCGCCACCGCAAACACCCTGTAAAAAACTTCCTGTTCATTGTAGATCCACAAAACGCAAATTGGAAGTGCCACACCGGCAAGGATGGAGCTTAGTGAAACATACCGGGTTAAATAAAGTACTAAAAGGAATACGCCTACACAATTAATTGCTACAATTGGCTGAATGGCCAAAACCATTCCAAATAAAGTAGCAACGCCTTTACCACCTCTGAAATCGGCCCAGATAGGATATATATGGCCAATAACCGCGGCCAGGCCCAGGCCAAGCATCAGGTTAGTTCTGTCTAATTCATTAGTTAAATAATAAGGAAGTAAATTATAGAGAGAAACGGCTAAGATACCTTTTAACATATCACCGATCATCACTACAGTTCCGAATTTAGGACCCAAAACTCTGAAAGTATTAGTAGCTCCCATGTTTCCGCTGCCATATTCCCTGATGTCAATATTGAAAAAGCTTTTGCTAACAATCAATGCTGTTGGTATAGAACCAATGAAGTAAGCGAGAATAATTAAAATGAATTCTTTCATAATGGATGTATAATTCAAATCATAGGGGAAGCAAATATAACATTAAATCAATGCGATTCAGTCTTAATTTTGCTAAAAAATTGGATCATATCTTCTTAAACAATATTGCGAGCCAATCTCCCTGTTGCCCGGTTTTTAGTTTAACAAACCCATGTTCTTCAAATATATTAGTGATCTCATCCCTGTCATTTATGAGGAAACCGGATGCTAAAATTAACGAACCACTCTTTGTCGCTAATTGGATTGAAGATACTTCATTTTTTAACACATTCAAATTTATGTTTGCCAACATTATGTCCGATGCTTCAACGCCTGCAAGGCCTGTTTGTTGCCTAAGTTCAATATGGTGGCAACTATTTGCTTCAATATTTTCGACTGCGTTTTTAATACTCCATTCATCAAGATCAAGGGCTATAACACTGGATGCTCCGCATTTCTCAGCAAGAATGGCCAATACACCAGTGCCTGTTCCAAAATCAATGACCGAGTTATCATTAAAATTAATTGTCTCCATCATTTCAACCATTAAACGAGTAGTGGCATGATGACCGGTTCCAAAACTCATTTTCGGAGTAATTATAAGATCATATTTTACATTGTTTATTACTGAAGTAAAAGATGGCCGAATAGCAACAAATTTATTTATGATAACCGGCTTTATCCCGCTCTCCCACTGGCTGTTCCAGTTTTCTTCTTTAATAGTCTCCCGGGTAAAAATCGTTTTTGGTGATAAAATATTTTTTAGTTTTACCTCATCAAAATCTTCCTCCTTTATGTAAGCATTTAGCAAGTTTTCCACTTCCTCAAAGGCATAAAAACTGATTTCTGAAAGTTCAGCAATTAATATTTCCGTCCGCTCTGCAGACTCAATTTCAATTTTTATTTTTAAATACTTTTTCATAAAAAAAAGCCTGTAGTAAATACAAGCTTTTAAATAAATTTTGATAAAAAATTATTGTTCTCTATGCGGCCTGTTTTGTGGTGCTGAACTGGGTTCAGGCTTTGGCAATAAGGCTTTTCTGCTCAGTTTAAATTTACCGGTTTTTGGATCAACCCCGATCAACTTCACTTTAATTTTATCTCCTTCCTGGAAAATATTATCCATATTTTCAAGTCTTTTCCACATGATCTCTGAAATGTGCAGCAATCCCTGTTTGTTAGGTAAAAATTCAATAAAGGCACCAAATTCCTTAATTCCTTTTACAGTGCCTTCATAAACATCTCCCACTTCGGGAACAGCCACGATGCTGTTTACCCACGCAACCGCCTGGTCAAGGCTTTCTTTATTAGCAGAAAAAATACTTACTTCACCCGTTTTTCCCACTTCGGTAATATTGATAGTCGCGCCAGTAGTTTTTTGAATTTCCTGGATTATTTTGCCTCCGGGTCCGATTACAGCTCCAATAAATTCGGAATCAATAATCAGTTTTTCCATCCGCGGAGCATGTGGTTTTACATCCGCATTATGTTCAGGAATGCAATTGTACATGGCATCCAGGATGTGCATCCTGCCTTTTTTTGCCTGTTCAAGTGCCTGTCTCATTACATCCATACTCAGGCCATCCACTTTAATATCCATTTGCACACCGCAAATACCCTCTCTTGTTCCTGTTACTTTAAAATCCATATCGCCTAAATGATCTTCATCACCAAGTATATCAGAAAGAATGGCAAACTCATCGCCCTTAGATATCAATCCCATTGCAATTCCACTCACGTGTTTTTTAAAAGGAACGCCTGCGTCCATCAACGCCAAAGAACCTGCGCAAACAGTTGCCATAGAAGAAGAACCATTACTTTCTAATATATCACTTACTACACGAACTGTATAAGGATATTCACTTCCGGGCATAATTTGTTTTAAAGAACGCATTGCCAAATTACCATGCCCCACCTCACGACGACCTACACCGCGCATCATTTTTACTTCGCCGGTTGAAAAAGGAGGAAAATTATAGTGCAAAATAAATTTAGAATAATTGCTCGATGCGGCACTTTCGACTAACAATTCGTCAAGTGGAGTTCCTAAGGTCACAGTTGTTAATGATTGTGTTTCGCCACGGGTAAATAGAGCAGAACCATGCGGAGATGGCAAAATACTGACTTCCATAGTAAGTGGCCTGATTTCTTCAAGACCACGTCCATCAAGGCGCTTCCTGGTTTCCAACATCATATCCCGAACAACATGGTATTGCAATTCGCCAAAATAATATTTAATTAATGACTTGTCTTCATCCGGCAATTCTTCTCCAAGATATTCTTTAGTCTCTTCAAGCAATTTATCAAAGGCTTCTTTTCTTTCATTTTTAGCAGTAGCTATCGAAGCTATTCCAAGCATTTTATCCTTTGCAAATGCAATTATCTTTGCATCCAGTTCTTCATTTCTATAAGGCTTTGTATAATCACGTTTTTCTTTAACACCAGCTTTGTTCCTTAATTCTTCCTGGGCCTTTACCTGAATTTTTATAGCATTATGAGCCACTTCAATAGCTTTCACAAGATCTTCCTCCTGGCATTCTTTTCCTTCGCCTTCCACCATCATAATGTTTTTGTCAGTGGCAGCAATAAGAAACTCAAGATCAGCTACCTCTAATTGGCTGCGCGTTGGGTTTACCACAAACTGACCATCCACCTTGCCTACCCTAACCTCAGAAATAATCGCCTGAATTGGAATGTCTGAAACAGCTAAGGCAGCCGATGCTGCAAGGCAAGCCATTGCATCCGGCATTATTTCGGGATCACTGGAAACCAGCGACACCAAAACCTGGACATCACATAAATAATCATCGGGAAACAATGGCCTTAATGCCCTGTCTATTAATCTTGAAGTCAAAACTTCATAATCATTTAACCTGGCCTCTCTCTTGAAAAACGAGCCGGGAATCCTTCCGGCAGAAGCGAATTTTTCCTGATAATCAACAATTAAGGGGAAAAATGACTGGCCTACTTTTGGTTCCTGGTTGGCAACCACTGTTGCTAATATAATGCAATTGCCTAATTGCACTGTCACTGCACCATCCGCTTGTCGGGCTAGTTTACCAGTTTCAATAGTAACCATACGGCCATCGCCGATATCAAAGGTTACATTTATAGGGTTTGGAGTATTCATCTTTTTTAATTAGTTTAAAAAAAAGTATTCCCAACCGTATTAATCAGTTGGGAATGCTAACAATATGATTTATTATTTAATAAATTATTTACGGAGTCCTAACTTTTCAATTAATGCACGATATCCACTCAAATTATGCTTGTTTAAATAGGCTAATAAACTTTTCCTTTTACCAACCATTTGCATCAGACCACGCTGGGTACTAAAATCCTTTTTATTTTGACTTAAATGCTTTGATATATGATTGATCTTTTCAGTCAAAATAGCTACCTGCGCATCTATTGATCCTGTATTTTTTTCATCACCACCAAATTCCTTAAAGTATTTTACTCTGCTTTCTGAAGTTATATACGACATCTTTTTGAAATAATTTTTACAATTGGGTGCAAATGTACTATTATATTTTGATTTTTAACATAGTGCGAATCTTATTTTTTTAAAAATATCACCTAATTATACAATGTTATTTTGCTCCTTACCACGCAATGATTTTAGATTTAAATCATATAAGGCTATAAATATCAAACCGAAAAAATTGTTAAAAGATGTTGCACCTACTGCTATCAGATCATTACCAAACAAGTAGAAAGGTACCCACAATGCAATGGCCACACCAACAATATATAAATAGAATCCGGATCTTTTAAGATTCCACATTAATATAGCACCCGCCAAAGTAAATAATGCCGCTATCAAATTTCCAATAGCAAGATTTCGCATATTGTCCTTTTGCAGGATTTTCGCAAACGAATGTTTTATTTTTTCTGAAAATGCATTCCCTTCTTTGTGAGCGACAGCCGGTGAATCAATTTTTAGAGTGTCTTTTTTTGAAACACTTTCTTTCGCAAAAATATTGGCATATTTATCTGCTGAAGTAAAAGTGTAAACACTGCTAACAATTGCCCAACCGCTTCCAATAAAAGTTAGAATGCAGAGCCACGTAAGAAAGGAAGGTCTTCTAGCTGGCTCTGATTCATAATCGTAATTATAATTTGTCATCCAATACTTTGAAATTGCAAAATAATGCATCTTAAAAAAATAAATGCATATTTATTCAAAAAAGAATTAAGTCCCGCTGCAGTTCTTATAAAGTTTTCTTTTGAAAATTGGATATGCTTCCAGCAATATCAAAACCAGGCCACGAATACAAATCCCCGTCCATCCGCCCTTGCTCCAAATTATAAGATAAGTTGGTAACGCCAACGACTACACATTTCATAATAAGGTATTTAAGTTTGGGAGTTAAAGTTGATTTTGGAACTAATTAAGAAATTTGCATTTTTATCAAAAAAAAGAAAATAGGAAATTGAAATATTTGTTGGTTTACTGTAAAAATGGAAAATTAATGGCTGTATTTTTCAACTCCGGCAGCAGGCTTCCAACCATACTTAGGTTCAAAATAACATACATGCCGGGAATTCCATGAAAAGGATCCAATAGTTCCTTCAATTCTTTTTTAAGTCTCTTATCTGTTTGGTATTAACTATAAGTGGCGGAAGGTGATATCATTATAATCAGAAATAGTATAGAATAAAGAAAAGGCTTTTCACTAAAACTTTTTTCCGAAAAATACGCATTTCTAAAAGAAGATTTGTGAGAATAAAAATTTCACAAGATTAAAATACCAAAAAAAAAATTATTAAAATCACTTTAAACCTTTGTATAAATTTTGTATCTAAGACGAGGGTGATTGTTGAACTTTCCACTAAAAAATATTAACAATAATTGCCACGCAAATAAATTAAATTTGGTAAAGGTTCATTAAACACATTAATTATCAACAAAATGAAAAGCATATTTAAAATATTATCGCTTACCATTTTCCTTGCAGGCTTTCTTAATTATGCAGAGGCCCAAAGAACGAGAGAAATGAGAGGGCAAGGAAATGCGAGCGCATCAAGAAGCGAATCCCGCCCTTCTTCCTCTGCACGCCAGATGGAAGCAAGATCTGCACCTTCAAGATCATTTAGTAGCAGTTCCTCTTCAAGAGTTCAACAACAGCAGCCAACAAGGGCAACGACTTACAGGCAAACGCCTGAAAGAAATGTAAATAATGATAGAAATGTTACTTCGAGAAGTTTGCAAAACTCTTCCAATAGCCAAAGAGTGTTTTCCCAACCTGTAAACCGAAATCCGACTAACGAAAGACTGATCGTTTCGCGCAACAATAATAACAGCGTTTCCAGGAATAATTATTATGATAGAAACCGGAGTGTATCACGTAATGTTTCTCAAAATAGTTATCGATATAATAATTACAATAATCTTTATAGCTCTAATCGGTACGGTTACAACTATCATTATTATGGAAATGTTTACGGAAGAAGAACGAGATTTATATATGGGCCACGCTACAGAATAATCCCTCATAGTTTTATTTCAATCCATTTTGGCGGATATCCATATTATTATAATAATGGATATTATTATGGGTATTATGGAGGATATTATCAACCTCTATTTCCACCTTTCGGATTGCAGATTAATGTACTGCCTATTGGGTATTCAAGATTATTTTTGGGAGAGATACCTTATTACTATTATGGCGGAATTTATTACAGACAATATGAAGATTCATACCAGGTGGTGGATGCTCCCATGGGGGCTATGGTTTCCTCTCTTCCTGAAGGAGCGCGGTCTGTCCTCATAAATGGGGAAAAATTATACGAATTAAACGGAACCTATTATAAAGCTGACAGTGATGAAAAGGGAAATGATGTGTTTATCGTTGTGGGGAAAAATGGAGTAATTAACAATACTTCAACCGATGGAAGCAGCATGATCACGCCTCCGGTATCACTACAAATTGGAGATGTTCTTTCTCAGCTTCCTGCAGATTCTAAAATTGTAACTATAAACGGGCAGCAGATGTATGAAACGCCGGATAATGTTTATCTCCGTGAAGATAATATCAATGGCGTGAGTCAATACGAAGTAGTAGGCAAATAAATTTTAGGTTTTTTTATTTTTTAAACCGGCAGCATTTGCCGGTTTTTTTATGGGAGAAATTTTCTATCCTAATTCATGAACGTTAAAGTTATCCCTATAAATCTTTTAATGGATGAACGGTATAATTTTGGTGGCAATATTTTAATATATTAAGTCATTTCACTATTCTTGTTACCGTTTAAAAAACATAGATTTTTTTCCTGGGCTGATTATTTATTTTTGAATCAATTGAACATTAAATTATAATGAGATATTTAATTCTACTCTTTTCTTTGGCTTTTATTGTTAATAATGTCTCCGCACAAATAGAAAAGGAACCTTTGCCCATCCAGGATGCTACAGATATACAAATAAAGAGCTCAAACACGATTTTGGGAAGAGTAGTGGATATTCAAACCAACAAGGGAATAAATGCTGCTTCGGTTCAGTTGTTCGCGGCAAAAAGCGATTCACTCATTGCGGTAATGCTGACCAAACCCAACGGAGATTTTGATTTAACGAATATTCCACCTTTGGTAAATTTTCGTATTGAAATATCTGCGGTAGGCTATACGCTTTACAACCATGTATTTTCTTATAAAAATAAAATTGACACAGAATCTATTCATAAGGATTTGGGAAATATTGTGATGGCCCGGACCAATGAAAAATTGGAAACTGTTACTATAGTTGCGCAGCGGCCTGCTTTAAGATTAGGAATTGATAAAAAGATTTTTGACGTAGATAAAAGTATCACTTCAAAAGGAGGAACAGCAATAGATGTGATGAAAAACATTCCATCCGTATCGGTGGATGTGGATGGAAATGTGCAATTAAGGAATTCAAGCCCAACGATCTTTGTTGACGGCCGCCCCACGATTCTCACACTTGACCAAATTTCTTCTGACGATATTGACCGGATAGAAATTATTACCAATCCTTCAGCAAAATACGATGCTTCATCCACTGGAGGAATTATCAATGTGATTTTAAAGAAAGACAAACGGTATGGATTGAACGGGCTCGTTTCCTTAAGCGGTGGTGTTCCCTCAAGGTATTCCGGAAACATCAACCTGAACTTACGCCAGGGAAAATTTAATTTTTTCGTGAGCACTAATTATAATTATGGGAACAATGATGGACATGGAAAAAGCTTCAGACAAAATAAAAGTGAAGGCGTCGTTGAAAATTATTTTAACCAGCATTCTCTCAACAATCGCACACGGGAATTTTTTGGAATAAGAGGTGGCGTAGATTTTTTCCTGGATAACAGGAACACGTTTACTTTATCACAAGGATATGTAAACGGTAAGTTTTCCAATAGTCAAAACCAGGACCAGGAATATTATAATAACGACAATCAATTAACGCAAACTGGCATAAGGACATCAGCAGGCCATTTCCAGTTTAAAAGAAACAGTTCTTCATTATATTATACTCACAAATTTCCGAAGGAAGGAGAAACCATAGATGCGAGCGTAAAAGTAAATTATGGTGGCGTCACTGACGATAATATTATCAATAATAATTTTTATGATCCTACAGGTTCTATAATGGATATTCCAAGCCTCGTACAAGATGATGGAGCAAATAGTAACAGCCAGGTAACAGCTAAAATCGATTACGTAAATCCTTTAGGTGATGACAAAAAGCTGGAAGCCGGGGTGCGCAGCTACTCTAATGATTACACAAGTCATTTCAATTCTTATTCAGTAAAAAATGATGAAAAAACCAAACTACCGTTGAGTAATAATTATGAATATGTTGAAAATATACAAGCTGCTTATATCACCTATACAGGGAAATTAAAAAGCATCGGATACCAGGCAGGATTAAGAGGTGAGTATTCAAAATTTGCCGGAATGCTGCTTGATAGCGCCAAAAAATTTGGATATGAATATCCTTCAAAGCTTGAAAATATCTGGGACGCGCTTTTCCCCAGTCTCTATTTGTCAAAAAAAATAAATGAGACTGATGAATTGCAATTAAATTATTCCAGGAGAATCAGAAGGCCAAATTTCTGGCAGTTGAATCCTTTTATTGATATCAATGACCCACTGAATATTCAACAAGGGAATCCTCAATTGAAACCAGAATACAGTAATTCATTTGAATTTAATTATAGTAAAAATTTCAAGAATAACAGCAATTTTCTGGCAAGTATTTATTATCGAAATACTACTGGCGATATCACAAGATATAGCGATACTTTAACTGCCACACAGTACGAACAGCTTCGTAGCGCAAGCGTGGATCCTAATGCCATTTTGAATACTTACATTAATGCAGAAAGCACTAATCGCGCAGGTTTAGAACTGACTTTGCAACAAAAGTTTAGCGATAATTTTGATATAACGCCTAATATCAATGTTGGATATCGGAAAGTAAATGCCAATCAAAATTCCGTGGACCTGAGTAACAAAGGATTTGATTTTAGCGCAAAATTTACTTCCAATTATAAAATAACAACAAAACATCCATCTAATGCTTTCAACAAATTGAGTTTTCAATTGACTGCAGAGTATCGCTCTCCAAGTGTCATTCCGCAGGGAAAAAGGTTGGAAAGATTTAGCTCTGATTTCGCGTTGAAAAAAGATCTGTTCAAAAATAACCGGGGCTCAATTACATTTAGCGTAGAAGATATTTTTAATACTCACAGATATGGAGTTATTTATGACACACCTACTTTTTACCAGGAAACTTATAACAGGCGCCATGTAAGAAGTTTCAGACTCACTTTTGGCTATAAATTTGGCAATTCTGATTTTAGTTTATTCAGAAAAAATAATGATCGGGAAGATAGTTAAATCCTAAAAACGTCGAGTTATCAAATAAATGGGAGTTTCACTTGCAAGTCTCTCACCTAACCGTACTTGAAAGTCTTCACACGGCTCATCTTATTATTCTCTAATTACTCATCTGTACTCTTTTAAAATGATAAAACAATCCTGATTATTATATCTTTATTTTCTGTAGTTGTTGCAAGGATTTCATGACCCATGCTTATTCTTTTTAGCTGTCCACTTAATCAGCTTATCCTCCGGCGAGTATCTGCAAGAAAACGCCCCACTTTTTCTAAGCCACTAAACAGAGATTTAATAATAAGGGCTTATCAGTAAGTAAACTACTACCCCACTTACTGCTACATACAGCCATATAGGCCAGGTAATTCTCGCCAACTTTTTGTGTTTCTGATAATCCGCAGACAGCCCACGGTAAGCAGTGAATAAAATAAAAGGGAGGATGATGCCTGCTAAAGGAATATGAGTAATCAGGATGGCATAATACACGTAGCGAAGTGAGCCGGCCAGTGCCTTTTCATCGGGAGAAACAATGCCATCATGATTCAAATCGCCAAACCGGGTTTCTCCACTAAAGAGATGATGACAAACATAAGAGATTAAAAAAAGAACCGACAGAATGATCGCGGCGATCATTATTTTTTTATGAAGAATATAATTTTTCTTTTTTACTGCTAAAAGTGCAGCCACTAATAAAACGGCTACCAGCGAATTGACAATCGCATTAAAAGCAGCAAAGACATGTAGATCAAATCCAAGATGGGCATTTAATTTAATTCCCGAAAGAGCCGCAATAGCTACGAATACAAAAACTGAAACAGACCATATTAAAATGCGCGCGGTCTTATCATTCTTTTTTAAAACAGGCTTAGGGAATTTGTTGGGTATATTGGGATTCATTTCTTTATTTAACCGGCTTTAAAAAGACCTTTCATAAAATCTTTGAAAGTACTTTTTTGATCCTTCTCGAGCATCAGCAATGGAATGTCACGTACTAACCTTGATTGTGCAACAGAATCCAGTCCATTGAACCATCCTCTTACCACACGCTCTTTATCCAAAAGGAAAAAGTTTTCGGTGTGAATGAAAGCTGTATCAACATCAGCATCAGCTACACTTGCCTTTAATTCGCTAAGAGCAAATTTATAGGTACGCTCCTTGTTGCCGGTGCCCAACCACCAGCTATCGGGATTGATATTAAATTTATTGGCCCATTTGCGTAACTGCGCAAGCGAATCATGTTCAGGGTCAATAGAGATAGAAACAAACTGAACAATAGAATCATTATTGGGGAAAGAACTTTGAAGCTTTTTCATTGCAACGGCAAGTTTTGGACATATTGTTGGGCAATGGGTAAAAAAGAAATCCAAAACTATAATTTTCCCTTTCAAATCATTCAGAGAAACTTGTTGCCCCAGTTGATTGGTAAAGTGAAGATTTTCTACATGATGCCACGCGGTGTCGTAAGAAAACTTCCCATTTTTTTGCGAAACATTTACGCTATCATAAAAATAGCGATGAGGCATTTGCACTGCTCTGCCACTGTAATAACTTACCAACAGATAACCGGTTAAGGGTAATAAAATTGCTACAATTAAGGCAGTGAAAGCTTTTTTGTTCATAATATGGGTAAAGCAAAATTAGCCATTGCGAAGGGCAACAGCTAATTTAAAAGTGTGTAAGTGCAGGTTTTAACCTAATTTTTAATCTAATTTTTTATCGCTTTTTTCAGCAGGTTCTGCCACCGGGTGGTGAAATTGTTGAGGCACAGGATTATACTTTCGAATTCCAGCATCTGTATTTCTTAGATTTCTATAGGAGATACCATCTGCAATAAAGGCGATAATAAACCAAACAAATAAAAGTGCTGGTAAGGCCACTGACAAAATCATTGTCCTCACTTCATCTCCAAGATGCATGAATATTGAAATAATGTAAAACGCCTTTGCCAGTGTAAAAATACAAATGACCCCTTTGATGACTAAGACGAGTGATTCGTTAGGATCAGCTCCCAAATCAATGTAGTAAATAGTTAACCCTAACGCGAGTTCTAAAACAGTTAGAATTAATAATATCCAGAATGCTTTCCATATTCTTTTTACATGAGCAACATCCTCGGCGGTTGTTTCTAAATGTGTTGATTCTGCAGACATAAATTTTCTTTAAATGCTATAAGTTGAAAAATATTTAATTATTGGCTTTTGGCTTGGTTAGATAAGATAAAAACAAAGGAAAACAAATACCCACACGAGATCTACAAAGTGCCAGTAAAGTCCTGTTTTTTCAATCATTTCGTAATGACCCCGTTTGGAAAAATCGCCGCGTTTAGTTTTAATCAGCATAATAATATTTATGGTAACACCGGTAAAAACATGGAATCCATGGAATCCGGTAATACCAAAAAAGTATCCTCCAAAAGCAACCGGTCCCGGTGTTGCCACCTGTTGTCCGTTAAACATTACATCAGGCCCCCATGGATTGTGGCTCATTGTTGTGCCCCAATGCTCAATTGTTCCATTCACTAAAACTGCGTGCTGAGCGGTAATTAAGTGTGTCCATTCCCAGGCCTGGCAACCTAAAAACGCTAGGCCGCCTAAAATAGTCAGAGCTAACCATTTTTCAACGCCCTTTTGATTCATTTTGTGACCTTCATGTACAGCAAGTACCATTGTCACAGAACTCATGATCAGGATAAAAGTCATAAGACTCACAAAAGCGAGTGGAAGATTAGCCTCAGTGAAAGGGAATTCATTAAAAACGTAATTATGATCTACCCAATGATTAAGGCTAAAACGAATGGTTCCGTAGGAAATCAAAAAAGCGCCAAAAGTAAAAGAGTCGCTCAATAAAAAATACCACATCATCGTTTTGCCGTAGCTTACATTAAAGGGGCTTCTGCCACCTGCCCACACTTTAGATTTTGCTTTCGCTATCGCAGTTTCCATTTATTATTCGTTAAAAGGTTATTACAAAAATAAATTTAATTGTTTATTATGTGCTGTTTATTTAATTGGTTAAAATCAATTGGTAAAGCCATATACAGTAAACAAACATTTTATCATAATTCTTATTTTATTTATCCCATAAATATTAAAAAAACCAGGAGGTAGATCCAAAGAAAATCTACAAAATGCCAATAAGTATTCATGAGATCGATATACAACGGGTTATAGTTTTTTCTTTTTCTGCTGTAAGATTTAAGATACATTACCAGCAACGCTGCAGCTCCGCCAAGTACGTGTATAGCGTGTACTCCCACAATTACATACAAAAACGAAAAGGACACATTCCGGGTAATAGTCTGGCCACTTGCCCACAATTCTTTAAATCCATAATATTGAAGAAATATAAATAATAAACCGAGAACAACACTAAAGAAAAGCCACATTTTGTATTGCTTCATCTGCCTGTCCATAAATGCTTTCCGACTTAGAATCAAGGTTAAGCTACTCAAAAGGATCACTGCAGTTGAATAATAAAAAATTACCGGGACGTCGTAGGTGATCCAGTTTGCCTGGTTACGTTTCACAATATAGGCGCTGCATAATCCCGCAAAGATCATTACAATGCTGGCACAGCCAGCATACATAACAAACTTAAGTGGGTGTATTAATTTCTTTTCTTGCTTCATTACAGCTATCATATATACAATTTTTTCTTCTTAATTAAATTTTATCAAATAATAAAGTAAGAAAAACAATCATCAGGTAAAAGTAAGAACTGAACATTACTCTTCTTGCCGCCGGGGCATTCATTTTTAAAACCAGTAGAATACTTACAAATACCATCCATAAATTACAAAATAGCAATACCCAAAAAGATAAAATTCCTCCAATGTGAAAATAATACGGTAGCATACCTACCGGTACCATCATCATCGAATAAATTACGGTTTGTATTGCTGAAAATTTAGTAGGCCCCAGCCTGCTCGGCAATAATTTAAATCCAGCCTTATCATAATCTTTATGTGCTAACCATGCAATGGCCCAAAAATGGGGAAATTGCCATATAAATTGAATAGCAAACAAAATATATCCTCCATAATTCATAAAATGCACTACCTCTCCAGTAGATAACACTCCCTGGAATGAAGCAAACGGATTTAAATATCCGGTTCCCGCCACCCAGCCAATCAGGCAAGGTAAGGCTCCCGGAAAAGCACCTACAATTACAGATATAGAGTTCACTCTTTTTAAAGGAGTGTAAATAAATGCATAAAGAAATAAGCTAAATAAAGAAAGCAAAGCACTTTCAAAGTTGAACCAATACCACATTAACAAAACCCCAATTGCACTTGAAATAAAAGCAAAAGTGTAGGCTTCTTTCACGCTCATCCTTCCAGCCGCAACGGGCCTTCCGGCAGTCCGTTTCATTAGTGCATCTGTTTCCCGTTCTACGGTTTGATTAATAGCATTTGCAGCACCTGTAACGCACATCCCGGCGATAAACAATATTGTTATAGAGAGTAGGTTATAGTTTATATTGGGAGCAAGAAGATAACAAACAACGGAGCTAAATACCACCAGAAAGCTTAAAGTAAATTTGATCAATATAAAGTAATCCTTCACTTTAGCTGAGAGGGTGTATGAAAAAGAGTTTGGAACCGTGATTGTTTTATCCATTAAAAACATTCTTTTAAAAAAAGCCCTGAATTAACAGGGCTAATGAATTCAGATAAATATTATTTATTAAATAATTATTTTAACCCTTAATGCTGTGTTTCCGAAGAACCAATTGGCTCTGTTTGTGGGATAAAATCCCTGCCATCTTTACTATAATCGTATGGCCAACGATAAACTTCAGGAATTTCGCTATCCCAGTTTCCATGTCCCGGATGAATAGGAGTAGTCCATTCCATAGTAGTTGCACCCCATGGATTCTTATTTTTATCAGTAACTTTTCTTCCTTTATACATAGAATAAAAGAAATTGAATATGAATAAAAACTGAGTGGCAAAAACAATAATTGCAACCACACTAATGAAAGCATTCAACCCCTCAAACATTTTAAATGATTCCCAGTTACTAAAATCATAATAGCGGCGTGGCATACCGGCCAGACCTTCGTAGTGCATCGGCCAAAAAATCAGATACGCGCCGGCCAGGGTTACCCAAAAGTGGATATAAGAAAGGGTATTATTCATAAACCTACCGAACATTTTTGGATACCAATGGTATAGTCCTGCAAACATACCAAACATAGACGCTACCCCCATCACAAGGTGGAAATGGGCAATTACGAAATAAGTATCATGCAAGTGCAGATCGAGAGCAGAATTACCTAACCAAATACCTGTTAAACCTCCCGAAATAAATAAGCTAACGAAACCAATTGCAAAAAGCATCGCAGGCGTGAAATGTATATTTCCTTTCCATAGCGTCGTCAACCAGTTAAATACTTTAATGGCTGAAGGCACCGCGATCAAAAGTGTAAACAAAACAAAGAAAGATCCGAGGAACGGATTCATTCCGGATACAAACATGTGGTGAGCCCATACCAAAAATGACAATGAAGCGATGGCAAAGAATGAAGCCACCATCGCCATATATCCAAAGATAGGCTTGCGTGCGTTGGTAGAAATCACTTCTGAGGTAATGCCCATCGCCGGGAGTGCAATTATATAAACTTCAGGGTGGCCAAGAAACCAGAACAAGTGTTGGAACAAGATGGGGCTCCCTCCTTCATTCGGTAATATTTTACCATTTATATAAATATCGCTCAGGAAAAAACTAGTACCCAAATGACGGTCGATCAAAAGCAAAACAACGGCTGATAACAATACAGGAAATGTCAGTACTCCCAAAATAGCCGTGAAAAGGAAAGACCATATAGTAAGAGGCAGCCTTGTCATATACATACCCTTGGTACGCATATTGAGTATAGTAGTAATGTAATTCAATCCTCCTAAAAGAGTAGAAATAATAAATAAGCCTATGCTTGCCAACCAGAAATCCATCCCCGCCTTTGAGCCATCCATCGCATCCCCCAATGCGCTCAATGGTGGGTAAATAGTCCAGCCTCCACTCGCAGGTCCTGTAGTCAAAAACAAGGAAGAGAACATTATAATTGACGCTCCAAAGAAAAACCAGTAGGAAAGCATATTAAGAAATGGCGAAGCCATATCTCGTGCTCCGATTTGAAGAGGAATAAGGTAATTTGAAAAAGTACCGCTCAATCCTGCAGTAAGTACAAAAAACACAAGAATGGTACCGTGCATAGTCACAAGGGCATAATAAAATTCAGTGTCAAGCCTGCCACCCTGCGCCCAATGGCCAAAGATGTCTTCCAGCCAGGGAAAAGTCTGATCAGGAAAACCTAATTGCAAACGGAATATCACGGAAAAGAATCCTCCGATAACTGCCCATATAATACCCGTAATCACAAATTGATGAGAAATCATCTTATGATCCTCGCTAAAAATGTACTTTGTGATGAAACTTTGTTTGTGATGTGCATGAGTAGCATGGTCCGTTTCATGCACCACCAGCGGCTTTTCATGCAAAACTTCTTCGTTGTCCATAATGATATTTTTTAAAGATCCTTTCGGAAATTGATTTATAAATTATTGACCGGGAGTATTTCCCAGTGCTACAGTTTTGGCAGAATTAGATGTAGCATTTGCAATGAATTCTTTTGCCTTGCGATATTCCGGTCTCTGCTTTATCATCCATTCGTTGAATTCCTTTTGAGTTTCAACCACGATCACGCCTCTCATACTAAAATGCCCTTTACCACATAACTGATCGCAAACTATTTCATAAGCAAAATCAGGATTCCCTGTCCGCTTTTTCATTTCGGCTGTAGTGTAGATTGGGGTAAACCATTCCGTTGTTGGAGTTCCAGGAACTGCATCCATTTTTATACGAAATGCCGGAAGACCTACATCGTGTATTACATCCATCGAATAGATTACAAACTTAACTGGCCTATTGACCACAACATGTACAGTAGTAGCCACATGAATGTCATCATGACTTGCTGCATCAGACCAATCAACACCCAACGGATTTTGCTTCGCCGGATCAATTAATTTATAATTCTTCCTACCCAGAATTCCATCCTTTCCCGGATACCTAAACTCCCAGGCAAATTGATGGCCTGTAATCTCTACTACCTGCGCATTCTTAGGCGCATCCCCGGTAAATTTGAACCAATATTTTAATCCAAATACAACAAGTATAGTAAGCGTTATGGCTGGGACACCTGTCCAGATAATTTCAAGTTTGTTGCTATGAGTAAAATAAAGAGCTTTTCTTTTATCTGATTCCTGGTATCTGAAGGAGAACCAGAACAACAAAATTTGAGTGACAAAGAAAACGATACCGGTGATAATAATAGTAATCCACATCATGGTATCTATACTTTTACCCTGGGAAGAGGCCGCTCCATAAGAAAATAATGTTTTGTGGTAAAGAAGGTCGTTACACCACCAAACACCAATCAATCCAAGAACCAAAAAAACGATCATTAAAAAGCCGTTGATCTTATTATCTTGTTTCCTCGCTTTCTCTTCACCTTTCAGAATGCTGACATATTCGCTGGCCTTTGAAATCTGAAAAATCACAATAAAAACAAGTATAACAATCGCTATTAAAAAAAAGGTATTCATGTTACTTTATTTTTCCTGATCCGTCATCCGGATTATTATTTATACTTTCGCTGCGTCGCAGTAATTAACTCTTAAACCATTACTAATTAGGCTCTTTAGTGAGAACGTAAAAAGTTTTTTTTCTAAATTTTGATCGATCAAAGGTACGTTTAAGATTCATTCAAACCCCAGAACATTTATCAAAATTTTCAATTTATCCTAACCATTCCATTAGACAAAGTGAACAATACTTTCTTTAATAAAAGGATTATTCTTCGGTGTCATTGAGAACCTGGTTGCAAACCTGTTTACGCCCCACATGACTATCCCTACAAATCCTAATGAAATGCCGATTTCATACCAACTAATATGTGGATGGAATTTCACAGTGCCTGGCATTATCATTTGATAAAAATCCAGCCAGTGTCCCACAATAATCAAAATACACATAAAGGTTACTATAAAATAATTTCTCTTGGTAGCTCTTTTCATAAAGATCAGAATCGGTGCCACAAAGTTCAATACAAGGTTCAGGTAAAACAATCCTTCATAAGGGCCCTGCAAACGCATCTTAAAATATATCGTCTCTTCCGGAATATTACCATACCACTGAAGCATAAACTGGTCGAACCACAGGTAAGTCCAAAAGATAGAAAACGCGAACATATATTTTCCTAAATCCTGCAAATGCTCCTTATTTACAAAAGGCAACTGTCCACGATTCTTAAAATAAATTACAAATAAGGTAAGTAATGCAATTCCGGCAACAAACTGGCTACCAAATGTGTACCAGCTAAACATTGTACTGAACCAATGAGTATCAATGCTCATAATCCATAACCAGGGAATTATTGATCCAACAGTCACCACGTAAAAAACCACGTAATACGCAGAAACTCCCAACGTTTTTTTATACCATTTTTTTGAAGTTTCATAATCCATGGTGCCGGCCTCGTCACTTTTTAGGCTCAAATCCCGTAACTTCTTTCCCCAATAAGACCAGAGAAAAATAGTAAGTAGAGAATACAACAAAAATACAGCAGGATTTAAAAAGCCAATTTTGCCTCTTACCACCACATCGTGCGCTAAAACATCCTTATCTAACCACATATAAATATCTCCACGATGGCCAAGCACAATACAAAGAAAAACCACCATCGTAATTCCTCCCATCACCGGAACCACCGAAGAAAGTGCTTCCGTTACTCTGCGGAATGCTTCCTGCCAGCCGCTCATAGCTAATGTGTTGATCACAATAAAGAAGGTGGCCACATTTGTGAGCAACAACCAGAAAATACTGTTCAGAAGAAGGACTGACCAAAAACGAGTGCTGTTCAGATTATCTCCGTGCGCTCCCGCAATTGGGTTTAAAAATATGATACCGAGAATAAGGGTAAGTAAGCCGACTATCATTAATCCAGTTGACCACTTTTTAAATCCCGCCGGTGCTACATACTGATTGTTCATTAAATAAAATATTTGTTGTATTAAATTATATTTTGTTCCTGGTTTATCATTTCGAAGTTGAATCAGCCGCATTCGCTGGAGTAGTACTTCCTCCGGCTATTTCCAACTGATGATGTTTTACATATTGTATTACCATCCATCTCTGCTTCCTGGTTAATTGAGAAGCATAACTTCCCATATTATTCTTGCCATAAGTTACAGAATGAAACATCGTTCCTTCCGGCATCTTTAAGTAAGTTGATGTGGTAAGATTAGCCACCGCAGGAACTTTTCCACCTGTAGCCAACGGGCCTTGTGCGTCCATTTTTTCTCCATGACAAATAGCACAATTGATATTAAATAACCGGGCCGCCTCTTTCATTTCGCTGGAATCAAGTGGAGGCAAAGGATCTTTTACCAAAGCGCTCAACCTGTAACCGTTAGTGTCATCCGGCAATGGATAAGGGAATAAATCACCTCTCCTGATCGTGCCTTCTACAGGATAAGGAACATATTTAATGTTTTCCTTAGCCAAATTATTGGGAGCATACGCTTCATAAGCGCGGCTATAAGTCATATCCGGCATATAAGTTAATCCCGGATCGCGTTTATTTCCACAGCTATTCATCAAAACAGCCACCGCTATTATTATTACAAAAGTTGAAAGAATTCTTATTTTTTTCATATCTGAAATTCTTATTTCGATTTTTTTTTGTCATTTAAAAATCCAGGGCCAGTAAAGCAACAAATAAGATGTATTTTTATTTTACTCTCCTACCGCCACTTCTTCAGTTCTATATAATTTCTGTTCTTTATCATATCTACCAAACCACCATCCGGCTTCAGCATCTTGTGTATTTATTTCTATTGCTCCATTTTCCTGCAAAAAGTTTTCAATTTCAGCAGGATTAGAATTGGGGGTGCATTCAATAACCATTGTCATCAGATCATCTGTTGATCTTAAATTAAAATGGTGTTTTTTAACTCCCGGCATCATTTGGCACAACCAGCAAAAAGTATAAACCATCCCGACAGCGGATAATAGAACTGTAAGCTCGAAAGCGATGGGAATAAAAGCAGGCAAAGGGAAATGAGGCTTACCTCCAATATTTAGTGGCCAGTCAACGGCAAAAATATAACCCATTCCGCCAATAGCTATTGAAGTACCTGTGATACCGAAAATAAAACCCATCGTGTGAATACTGGTTTCTCTTAGTCCCAGTGCTTTATCAAGCCCATGAATAGGAAACGGCGTGTACACATCGTGGATCTTATAGCCTGCTCTCCTGACGTTCTTCACAGCAGGAAATAAAACCTTTTCATCTTCGAAGGAACCAACAACAAATTTTTTAATCATATCTCTTACCCTGCACGGGCTATTTAAATTAATAATGCCTTTTCGTTTGCCGTTAAAAAAAACAATTAATGAGCGTGTGCTTCCACTTCTTCCGCATAAAATTTATCAGCACTCATTTCTTCCATGCCAGACATTTTATCTTTATATTTTTCACCACTTAATTTCAAAATCGCTTTAATTTCAGCCGCTGCAATTACAGGGAAATACTTGGCAAATAAGAAATAACAAACAAAGAATAGTCCAAATGTGCCCAGGTAAAATCCTATTTCCCAGATAGAAGGGCTGTAATAAGTTGTCCATGAAGAAGGAAGGTAATCTCTGTAAATAGAAGTTACAATGATCACGAAACGTTCAAACCACATTCCCACGTTTACAAGTATAGCCAGGAAGAAAGTGAACAACACATTTCTCCGCAATTTTCTTGACCAAAAAAGCTGTGGCGAAACCACATTACAGAACATCATACCATAATAAGCCCAGCCATAAGGGCTGAAAATATTTACCCTGTTTTCACGGAAAGCCCACCATTCATAAGTGTTCTGGCTATACCATGCCACAAACAATTCAGAAAGATAAGCACATCCCACAATGGAACCCGTAAGAACAATTACCTTATTCATTGCCTCAATATGCCCGATAGTTATATAATCTTCGAGGTGTAATAGCTTTCTTGTAATGATCAATAAATTTTGAACCATAGCAAACCCCGAAAATACCGCACCCGCAACAAAGTAAGGAGGGAAAATCGTAGTATGCCAACCTGGAATTACTGAGGTGGCGAAGTCGAATGATACTATAGTATGTACAGACAACACAAGAGGAGTAGCCAATCCCGCTAATACGAGCGCAAGGCTTTCCTGGCGTTGCCAGTGTTTGGTGCTGCCTGTCCAGCCAAAAGAAGCAAGGCCATAAAACATTTTTCTGAACTTAGTTTTTGCCCTGTCCCGCACAGTAGCAAGGTCAGGTAAAAGTCCTGTGTACCAGAAAAGTAAAGAAACAGTAAAGTAAGTTGATACCGCAAACACGTCCCACAAAAGAGCAGAATTAAAGTTAGGCCAAACCGGGCCACGTGAATTAGGATAAGGTAACACAAAGAATCCCATCCAAACTCTTCCCATGTGAAAAATTGGGAACTGACCAGCACACATTACAGCAAAGATTGTCATGGCTTCAGCAGCTCTGTTAACACCTGTTCTCCATTTTTGTCCAAACAATAAAAGTATCGCAGAGATCAATGTGCCCGCATGTCCAATTCCTATCCACCAAACGAAGTTGGTGATATCCCATCCCCATCCTACAGTATGGTTGATGTTCCATTGGCCAATACCGTAATCCACTTCACGGTAAACAGAATAAACTCCAAAAAGCAACAATGCCACAGCTATTGAGAAACCAATCCACCAAAGACGAGTCGGAGAAGTTTCTACCGGGCTAATAATATCTTCTGTAACCTGGTGATAAGTTTTATCACCATCAATTAGAGGCTCACGGAGTTGCGATTCATATTTTAATAATGACATACTCTTTTATTAGCTTTTACCTACAGGTTAATCTGTAAGCTTATTAAATATCGGTTATTAAACTTTTTCTTTTGTGCTTCCTACTTCCCTGGTCGTATTTCTTACCAAGGTAAGATAGTTGATATTAGGAAGCGTGTGCAACGGTTCAAGCACATAAAACTTCCTGTTCTTTTGTTCTTCATTTCTTAATTTAGAAATCTTACTTTCCGGATCATTTACATTGCCAAACTGGATTGCATGAGTAGGACAAGCCTGCATACATGCAGTTTTTGCTTCCTGATCCTTCATCACCCTGTCTTCCTTCTTCGCATTCAATTTTGCAAGTTGCAAACGTTGAATACAGAAAGTACATTTTTCCATAACCCCTCTTGAACGTACTGTAACATCAGGATTTAAAACCATCCTCGTGAGATCATCCTGCAGGTTCATGGTAGCATCGGAAATAATACCACGTTGGTTATCCGGGAAGCTATCAGCTCCATTCCAGTCAGCCCAGTTAAACCGACGTACTTTATATGGACAGTTGTTAGCACAATATTTTGTACCGATACAACGGTTATAGATCATTTGGTTCAAGCCTTCACTGCTGTGGTTAGTAGCAGAAACAGGACAAACATTTTCACACGGAGCATTATCGCATTGCTGGCAAAGCATAGGTTGAAACACCACATCCGGCTTTTTGGGATCACCAGTGTAATAACGGTCAATTCGAATCCATTGCATATCCTGGAATCTTGCCACATCTGCTTTACCAACAGTCGAAATATTATTTTCAGCAACACAGGCAATTGTACAAGCGCCACATCCGATACAAGTATTCAGATCAATACTCATCCCCCATTTAATTCCAGGTCTGTCGTAAGTTGGATAAAGCGTAGCGTCTCTGGTAAAGTTTTCGCCATATTGTTTCAACTCTTCTTCTATTTCTTCATTAAGTGCACCCGGATGGGCAATAAAATCAGCCATCCTTGCCTCCCTTACTACTGGTCTTCCTTCTGTTAAACTGTGAGTCTGCGTTGTTGCAATTTTATACTCTTTGTCGGTCTTTTCAACCTGCACAGGAGCATTATACACTATATTGGAACCATTAAAAACTACAAAAGGATAAGCGTTTTTACCAGAGCCAACCGCAGCAGGTCCGATATATTCAGCAGTTTTTGTTTTGTCGTTACTTTCTCTTCCATATCCAACTGCCACAGCCACTACGTCCGGATGCATCCCAGGTGTTATCATCGCTGCCAGTTCAATCGTCTTTCCATTGGAGGTAAGTTTTACAACCGGTTTTTCAGGATGAACTTCGTATTTGTCAGATTCGCGTGGGTTGAAAAGGTCAATATCAAAAAGTTTTTTACCTAACTCAGGAGAAATCATCGCGTAATTGTCCCAGGCAGCTTTAGACATTGGATCGCTGGCTTCCTGTAACCAGGCATTGCCGGCTCTTGCCCCTGTACCCATTGAAATTTTTTGATACAATACCATTTCAATTTCACCGCCTTTGACAGCACCAATTTTTGATGCCGCATCCGCAATATTTCCTGTAAAAGCAGTTGCAGTTACTGTGGAATTATTTGCTGTAGAAACACTACCACTTTTTGCAGCGGCACTTTTATTACTTATTGATATGGAAGAGTCACTTATAGCTTGATTAGGAAATGCCGCAGGTGCTACTGATCCAATGGAATCCGCAGATCCCACAGCCGCCAAAGCAGTCGCAACACCTGAAGTAAGATTAGAAGGGTTAACTACCACAGCTTCTGTGCGAAGTTTTGAATTCTCCATAACGCCATCCTGTAAAAAGGTTTCATACCTGTCAAGGCTTCCTAGTTTTTGCAACCAATATGCTCTGAAATATCCTTCGTATTCTCCTCCATTTCCTGTTAATTTCAAAAGGGAAGATTCAAATTGTCTTGTTTTAAACAATGGATGTATCAGCGGTTGTAATGCGCTTATATATCCTGTTTGCTGTTCAGAATCGCCCCAGCTTTCCAGCCAGTGATGAGAAGGAATTACATATTTACACAACTCAGTGGTTTCGTCCATTTTTTCACTGTAAGAAAGTGTGAACGGACATTTCTTTAATCCCTCAGCAAATTTCTTAGCATCAAAATAATTGTAAACAGGGTTAGCTCCATACACAATCAATGCGCCCACATTTCCGGCATTTAAATCCTGTGTAAGTGCTACCATATCCGCATCAACTCCCTGGCGGTAATTAATTTTAGTATTCCAATCAATAGTAGAGCCGTTTGCACCTATTGCCTGGTTTATCGCGTTAACAATAACCTGGATATTTTTATCATTACTACCGCAAACTACTAAGGCAGCACCTTTGTTTGTCATTAATTCCGCGGCAGTTTTTTTAACTCCGTCTGCAAGATCGCCTTGTAGCGAGGCCGTCGTTCCTCCCCCCAATGCACCCAAAATAGCAAGTGCAATCGCACCTGTTTCAGATGGTTTATGAAGATATCTTTCATCCGCATTTGCACCCGTCATACTGTAATATCCTTCAAATTGAATATGCCTGCTCATTGAAGGATGCTTTTCATTGATCCTTCTTCCCACCGCATATTGATTTGAAAAAACAACCGGGCTAATCCAGTTACCAAGGAAATCAGCATCAAGACTTACTATCACTTTTGCTCTATCAAAGCGATAGGCAGGAATCCACTTCTTTCCATAAGAAGCTTCATTTGCTTCGATCATTCCACTACATGAAACCGCATCATATTGAACATGGCGGCTTCCCGGGCGCTTTGATAAAAGGTCATTTATAATTTGCCTTCCCGAAACAGAAGTATAAGAACTAGTCAATAAAACCAATGGTTTACCTGCATTGGCATTTAATCCATCAGCTACCATTTTATCTATGGCTTCAAAAGTGGCTTCCTTTTTATTTACCATTGGGTAACGAAGCCTTGTGGTATCATACAAATCTAAAACTGAGGCCTGAACTTGTGCTGATGTGCCACCTTCTGTTAAAGAAGACAGCCCATTACCTTCTATTTTAATAGGGCGTCCTTCCGTTTGTTTCACTACCACCGGCACTGCATCCCCATCGCTTAAATAAGTTGAAGCATAATAATTAGGTATTCCAGCTATAATATCATCAGGTTTGTGGAGAAAGGGTATGCTTTTACGAACAGGCATTTCACAACTGGCAGCAATAGCCGCCGCCGCGGTGCTGAATCCCATATATTTCAAAAAATCCCTTCTTGGAGTTTTAGCATTGAAAATATTTTCATCAGCTAACTCTTCAAAAGGAAGCTCCTTTGTGAATTCATTTTTTAATGCTTTTTTATTGGCTTCCGTTTGGTTTAGTTCTCCAAAATTCTGCCAGTATTTTTTTTCACTCATATTTATTCCATCCGGCAAGGCGGATTATTACCTTAAATCAAAAGATCTAAGAAATGAACAATATTGTTTCTTTGTTTTAATCAAACTTTATTAGAAGCCAGGGCCTTATTTTAATAATGACATTTCCCACACTCAGTTCCGCCAATCATCTGCACCGTTACACTATCATACTTTTTATCTTTAATATCCTGGTGGAATTTTTCGTAGATACTGTAAAATTTATTCCCATCACCTTTGTTGTCATTAAATTGAACATTAGTAGTTCTGTGACAGTTTACGCACCATCCCATGCTCAAGTCAGCAAATTGTTTTACCTGAACCATATTCTGAATTTCTCCATGGCAGGTTTGGCAGGCTACCTGGCCAACTTTTACGTGTTGAGAGTGGTTGAAATACACGAAGTCAGGAAGATTATGAATTTGTACCCACTCAATTGGTTTGCCAGGCTCGTCATATTTTTTAGTATCAGGATTCCAGCCGGCATATTTATATAATTTTTGAATTTCTTCATTCGCATCTACTGTTGTTCCGTCATCCCGGGTTATTGGCGTTCCTGTATATTCTTTCACAGACATGTGGCAGTTCATACAAACATTCACAGCAGGGATTGTCGCATGCTTACTATCCTGAGCACCACCGTGGCAATACAAACAACTGATCTGGTTTACTCCCGCATGAACTTTATGAACAAAATAGATCGGCTGGTTTGGTTGGTATCCCTGTTGACGACCTAATCCCATAGCGCCCTCAACCAGGAAGTATCCGGCAAAAACAAAAAGGACAATGGTAATCAGCAGTAAATATGTTTTATTTCTGTAGAAGGGTACATTTGGTGGAGATTTTATTCCGTCCTTTTCATCTGTAAGTTTTTTAAGATTGCTGTTAACCTGCAACAGCACCAGACCAATCACCGCTAATATCAAAGTAAGCAATCCATATAATACTGTATTATCAGAAGTAGGAGTTGCACTTACACCTACTGCACCAGGAGCGCCGGTAGCTGTTCCAGTTCCGGGTTCAGTAAATTTATCTGCATAATCTAATATAGCATCAATATCTGAATTGGTTAAATCAGGAAATGAAGTCATTACCACTCCGCCCATTTCATCCTTTAGTTTCTTGGCATAAGGATCTGTCATTGCCATTGCGGAGGCATTTCGAATCCATTCATAATGCCAACCTTTTGAAGGTTCTCTATCGCGGGCACCCTTCAGGGCTGGTCCTACATATTTCGTGTCTGGTTTATGGCAACTCGCGCAGTTTGCTTTAAAAAGAGCCTCCCCATCAGAAGATTGAGCATACAAAAAATTCTGGGAGGAAATTAAAGTTAGAAAAATGAATACCGCGAATGTCTTAGTAAAAAGCCTTTTTACTTGATTCATACTCTTTTTTACCTATCTTGATTATGGAATAATAACATTGTTGACCGCAAAAGTAACGAAGCATGTTGAGAAAATCTTAACATTTTTAAATTTTTTTTTTCTTAATTAATAATCTTTTTCCAAAAAAAAAGACGTATTGATATAAGGAGTTTTATCAAAAATAAGTAGCAATCAATGATATAAAGGATTATGATTTTTTCGAAAAAAGAGAAACAAGGTGAGATTTGTAATCCCTTTTTTAATTCAAAATATTTAATAAAAAAAGACAGTTATTTCTTTTTAAAAAAAATAAAAAAATAAATTCAAATTATCTTATGAAATCCTTTATCAATAAAAGGTTTGCAACTTATTTTTTTCTTATTACGAATTATCAATAGAAGTATTTTTAAATAGATTTATTTTTCCCGAATTATCTTTCTTTTCAGGTGGCAAAACAGGTTGCTATTTTACTTTTTACTTTGAAATAAAAATTAAAACCATTTTATTTGAAAAGAGAATTTAGCCCTATGAATAAATTTAAATTGATTCATAAGTAAATGGATAATATTATTGCACCAAAAAAATACTTAATCATTTTACTCAGTAACTAATCAACATGCGTGAACAAAATATCATCATTTTTGCTTCAGGAACAGGTAGCAATACGCAACAAATAATAAACTATTTCAAAGCAGATAAGGAGATCAAAATTTCCCTAATAGTTTGCAACAATCCTAAAGCAGGCGTATTGCAAATTGCAGCAAACGAACAAATTCCGGTTTTATTAATTCAGAAAGATGAATTTGTAAGAAGTGGCTACCTGGATGAAATCAGGAAATATCATCCTGACCTGATTGTATTGGCCGGTTTCTTATGGAAAATTCCTGAAAAACTTATTACTCATTTTCCACGACAGATAATTAATATACACCCCGCTTTGCTGCCAGCTTACGGAGGAAAAGGAATGTACGGAAACGCTGTGCATAATGCCGTGGTAAATGCCAAAGAAAAAGAAAGCGGAATCACTATTCATTATGTGGATGATAAATACGATCATGGAGAGATCATTTTCCACGCTAAATGTTTTTTAGATTCCGCTGAAACTCCTGAATCTCTTGCTGGTAAAATTCATAAACTGGAACATCAATATCTTGCTGTCACCATCGAAAATATTTTGAGAAATAAATCTTGATACGATTGGCGGCTAAATACAAATTGCAATTAATTATTGCTTTACTGGCTGCAACTTCTAACTACAAAGTATTTGAAAAGTAACTATACTCTGCGCCGGATATATTTGTGTGACAAATCTAATTCGTGTAAATCCGTGTAATTCGTGGCAAAAAGCATTTGAGCGATAGCTCAAATAAAAATCATTACACATTTCCATCCGGCGGGCAGTATAAGAAAACAATTCCTTCAAGCTTCGACTGGGCCAACAAAAGAACAAAAAAGGGTTAGTGTGTGGGATTCATTTCCCATCCTAAAAATCTTTGGCACGGGGTTTTATAAGTTTCTGTTGAACAAAAACTTATTATCATGCTTAGATGGGCTATTATTTTCGTCGTAATTGCAATCATAGCGGCCATTTTAGGATTTGGCGGAATCGCCGCAGGCGCTGCTTCTATTGCAAAAATATTCTTTTGGATTTTCTTAATACTGTTTGTATTAACGCTGGTATTTGGTGGAAGAGTGTTCAAATAACAAATTAGAACTGAACACGAATATTAAAATCCAATTGACATTGAAGATCCTGGAAAATTAAATCCAGGATCTTTTTTTTAAATATTACATTACTTTCATTACACCAATTGTAGAATTGTTTACTCAGAAATATTCTGGTGATTAAAAAAATTTCCACGGTTTTCTGGATCACTAATAAATAATTAATTTTTTAAAAAACGAATTTCTTAAGAATAGTTATTACGACTCGATTCTTTATATAATCCTATAAGGCCACCCAGCGCAAACTATTGCTCTTTTATACATTTAAAATTCTTTTGCCGAACTATTTGAAAATATCATCACCTTCCTTTTATGACCGTTCAAAAAGAATCATTATAGCTCTTGAAATGGAAAATAAAAATCCTCTCTATTTGTTGCTTTACTGGAAATTTATTTACGATTATGCAAGGCCGTGATCAATTAAAAAAAACCATCTTATTTTCTTGGATCAAAAGAATAATGAAATTTATATTCTTTCAGAGGAGTGGTTTCCAATAAATTTTTCACAAAATAATCCCAACGCTTGCGCATCATGTACAATGAATATTGGCCATAACCATGATGGCTGTTGGGAAAAATAACCAGGTCATAATCTTTATTGGCTTTTTCTAATGCTTCAATGACCAACATCGTATTTGATGGCGGCACATTATCGTCCATCAAATAAAAATTTATTCAGAAGAGTATCCTGCGAAGTAAAAAATTGAGACCAGTATTTTTGCTACCATTATCTTAAAAAAATAAGATGAAACAACAGTAAAGCAACTAATATCAGTGATTTTTATTTTGCAGAAACAAAAAAAAAATTTGTAACCGAGGTTTCTATTCTATTATCTTTAAGGCTTCGTATTGCCTTTTGGCATTCGCCAATAAAGCTATTATTTAACTAACTCAATTTAAAAACCAATAACTACAATGGAAGAAACTCTTAAGCCACAAAGGCTCTACTCTCTGGATGCCTTGCGTGGTTTTGACATGTTCTGGATCATGGGCGCCGACGCAATTATGGAAAACATGAGCAAAGCCACCGGCTCTCCATTCTGGGAAACTTTAGCCACCCAATTTACCCATCCTCACTGGAACGGATTTCATTTTTACGATTTAATATTCCCGCTCTTTCTTTTTATCGCCGGCGTTGCTACTCCTTATTCCGTGGGCCGCGCAATGGAAAAAGGAAAAACCAAACAACAGGTTTTTTGGCGGGTGGTAAAAAGAGGATTGATACTCGTGCTTCTTGGGATTATTTATAACAATGGCTTGACGATAGAACCCATTTCTAAAATGCGTTTCGCAAGTGTCCTGGGAAGAATTGGTTTGGCTTATATGTTTGCCAATATCATTTACATCTTTTCAAAATACCGCACACAAATCATTTGGTTTTTTGGAATTTTAATTGGCTACTGGCTGATGTTTAAATTCACATCGGCGCCCGGATATCCGCATGGAGATTTAACGATGGAAGGAAATTTTGCTTCGTATGTTGATCGTCTTTTTTTACCAGGAAGGCTTTATGAAAAAATTCATGATCCCGAAGGAATTATGTCCACCATTCCTGCAATTGCCACCGGTTTGCTGGGAATTTTGACAGGCCAGTTATTAAAAAATAGCCCTTATACGCAAAAAAGAAAAGCCGCGCTGATGGCCGGCGGCGGCGTAATTTTAATAATTGTCGCATTGATTTGGAATCTTGATTTCCCCATTAATAAAAATCTATGGACCAGCTCTTTTGTTTTAAACGTAGGCGGCATCAGCCTTTTGCTGCTATCGCTGTTTTATTATATCATAGATATTTTGGGATATAAAGGTTGGGCATTTTTCTTTAAGGTAGTCGGAATGAATTCTATCCTGATTTATTTATCGGGCAGGTTTATCAATTGGCAATATAGCACGAATGCTTTTTTAGGATGGATCGGGCAGCTTACCGGTGACCCGTTTAATGCAGTGGTGATGGCTATTTGTGTTGTTTTTGTTAAATGGGTATTCCTTTATTTTATGTACAAAAAGAAAATATTCCTGAGAGTTTAAAAAAAGAGTTAAGCTACATTTGAAAATAAAAATAAAAAAAATGATCGCCGTAAAAGGATATGCAACCAAAGGCCCGAAAGAATTATTGGCGCCTTTTGAATTTGAAAGAAGAGAACTAAAAGAACAGGATGTGTTGATAGATATTTTATATTCCGGCGTTTGTCATTCCGATGTTCACCAGGCACGAAATGAATGGGGAGGAGCAATGTATCCGATGGTACCCGGCCATGAAATTGTCGGAAGAGTTATTAAAGTGGGCAGTGTCGTTTCAAAATTTAAAGAAGGTGACCTCGCAGGCGTAGGTGTGATGATAGACAGTTGCCGAGTGTGCAATCCTTGTGAAAACTACATGGAACAATATTGCGTAGAAGGAATGACAGGAACCTATAATGGTTATGAAAGAAACACTAAAACTGTTGCTCATGGAGGCTATAGTACACAGATTGTTACTAACGAAAGATGGGTGTATCATATTTCTGAAAAATTGGAATTATCGGGCGTAGCGCCGTTGCTTTGCGCGGGTATCACTACTTATTCTCCACTTAAATTTGCTGATGTAAAACCCGGTGATAAGGTAGCCGTTGCAGGCCTTGGTGGTTTAGGTCACATGGCGGTAAAATTTGCGGTGGCCATGGGCGCTGATGTTACCGTGCTCAGCACTTCTTCCTCCAAAGAAAAAGATGCACTAAAACTCGGCGCTCATCATTTTGAATTGAGCACCGACAAAGCGGCAATGAAAAAACTCAACAGCCATTTTAATGTAATCCTCGATGCCATCAGCGCTGATCATGACTATAAAATATTTCTTGATTTGCTGGACCTTAACGGAAAATTATTGATAGTAGGTTTGCCAAAAGACAATCCCAAAGTGGATCCTTTTGCTCTTCTGAAAAACCGGCGATCGATCATTGGTTCTATGATTGGCGGCACCAAAGAAACACAGGAAATGCTTGACTTTTGCGCGGAAAAAAATATTATTGCAGATGTGGAAGTCATCAAAATGCAGGACATCAACGAAGCGTTTGAGCGCATGATAAAAAATGACGTCAAGTATCGTTTTGTGATTGATATGAGCAGTTTGAAAAATTAAATCTGAAACACTATTCCAAATATTATATGGGTATCAGGAACTCAAATCTTAAATAAATATAAACAATGAGATCAAATTTATTTCTATGCTTATTATCTGTGTCAGTAGTTTTTATTTCTTGCGTTTCTTCTAAAAACACTTTGGACAATCAGCTTTCCAAAAAAGAAAAGCAGCAAGATTACCAATCATTGTTCGATGGCAAATCGATGGATCAATGGACGGGCGCCACAGATAGTTATCTTCCTGAAAATGGCACCATCACCATACATCCGGAAAAGGGCAGCGGAGGAAATCTTTTTACCAAAAAAGAATACAGCGATTTTGATTTTCGATTCGAATTTAAATTGACTCCCGGCGCTAACAATGGAGTGGGCATCAGGGCTCCCCTTGAAGGTGATGCTGCATACCTTGGAATGGAAATACAAATATTGGATAATGATGCGGAGCAGTATAAAGACCTTCATACTTATCAGTATCATGGCTCAATATACGGAGTAGTACCAGCAAAGCGAGGCTATTCAAAACCTGTGGGCGAATGGAACACGGAGGAAATAATCGCAAAGGGCCCCAAAATAAAAGTGATTCTAAACGGTACAGTCATCACCGATGCAGACATTACCGAAGCCCGCGAAAACGGAACCCTGGATGGCAAAGAGCATCCCGGTTTGAAACGTGATAATGGACACATCGGTTTTCTGGGCCATGGTTCTGTAGTGGAGTTTAGAAATATTAGGGTTAAGGATTTGACAGTAGAATAGGTTTTTTAATTCTGAATTGTCTTTCAAATAAACAGCGCAAAGACATAATCATTTTCTCCAATTGTAAAATAAAAATCCAATTTATTTGTTAGTTTACTATGTAAAAGCAGAATAAATAAAAAATGCCAATAGCCAGTTATGTCCTTTTTATTATAGGATTATTTTATTTAGTAAAACCGTCTGCCTCTATAAAATCTACGCCTAAGAAGTTCACCTTTCCACGTAAAATATTATCTCCGAAACAGTATTTATTTTACCGGAGACTTATAGGGATAATGGTTATTTTATTGGGTGTTCTATTGGCAACGATTTTGAGAAAATAAAATCTTGACAGAAGCCCGGAATAATTTTGCAGTTATGATTTTTATTTTTCCATAAAAACAAAAATCCTCCTTATAACTTCGTTTACTATCAATCCCTTAATACTATTTCAAACCAGAGAAATAGGATCAAAAATGTCACGCTTGCAAAACATGGCATCAGCACTGGTTTGCAGGCCATTTAATAATAATGAAAAGTATAAATCCTGGTTTTCAAATCACTTCGCCGGAGTAATAATTATATTCCTATATAGAATTGGCCCATGATCACCTTGCAACAATATAGGGCCAGGTTCGCCTTCATTACTATCGATCGCGCCCCCGGTGATTCCAGGAATTTCCTGGTTGCAAATGATTTTTTTCCCATTCATGAAAACCGTTACCATTCTTCCCACCAAAGTAATATCGAAAGATTGCCATTTATCCGCAGCCTGGGATGGCATAGCGGAAGGACTTATAAATCCATAAACGCCACCAAGTAGATTATCTGCAGGAGCCATTCCTTTGCTGTCCATTACCTGTACTTCATACCTTCCGCGCAAATACACGCCACTGTTGCTTTCTGCCGGATAACGAAATTCAATATGCAATTTAAAATCATCAAAAGTGCGGTTAGTTACCAGGTTAGACCCTGAATGGGGGCTTTTTAAAATACCATCAGAAACAATCCATTGATTTTTTCCCATAGCATGCCATTCATTCATGTTTTTTCCATCAAAAAGATGAACAGAAGTTCCCCACTGCGGCTCTTTATCGCGGTCAAGCCTTGGCGCTCTTTTTCCCACCCAATTATAAGTATTTCCATCGGGCATGGTCATCGTTCCTGAAAGACTGTCGCCCTGTAATGTTCCTTCTACTTTGAGGTCATTAGGATCAGTTTCCCATTGCGGAGGAATTGAAAAACTCATTCTGCCATTCTCTAAATAAATTCTTGAAATAGGACGTGCACTTCCGCCAGATCCTACAAATCGTCCGACAAGCGTTTTAAAGCCTGAGTGACGAATTTCCAACCATGAAGGATAAGATTTTCCATTCATATTAATAGTGATATCCCATCTGTCCTGGATGGCAAGTGAATCCGATTCACCACTGTGAATATTTTCAGCACTCGCAGCAATTGATAAAAACAAAAACCCGGAGACCAGGAGTAAGCCAACCATTTTTTCTTTAAAAAGGAACACATTTTTTTTCATAATCTATTTTGCATTTAATTTTAATCAAATTACTAAAAAATATCTAATCTAAAGAGATTTTAGAGTGCCTAATATTAAATTTTGAAAATAATTTCTAAAAATATGGCTTGAAATTATATTCCTAATCAAAAAAGGTTTAATTTTCGCCCCAACTCATAAGCAGTTAGTTTTGGTAAAGTGCTCCTGTTTCTACAGGAGCACTCAATTTTTAGGCTTTTCAGCAGAAAATACCAAGATAAATATCCCTTTTATTTGTTGGTTTACTATCAATAAAATTCCCAGGTTCTTCATAACATAATCGCGTTCTTTTGGGAAATACCTAACCCAAATCCATCCAAAAATGTGGACGCATCATCCTTAATGAATCGAGGAATTTTAGATAAAACTCCCAATAAAAATATTTTCCTGGCCTCCGTATTATTTAATATGAGATCTTTTTTGTTTTACTCTCAATACATAAAAATTTCCTGCACTCTAATACTATTTTTCCCCTTTTGGAATATATTTTCTATAAGGTACAAAAAGAATTTAAAGTGAATAACCATCTTCATCTCCCTGCAAAAAATTACATTTCAGCTTATCAAAACCGTTCAAATTATAATAACCAAACTGATAAACTTGAAAAAAAATTACATATAAGTGAATACATTTTAATATTTCTGATTTAACATTGTATCCTTTTACCGGAAATTAACTATAATGATCACTCCTAAAAATCCATTATCTATTCTCATAATTGAAGACAATCCAGGGGACTATATGATTCTGGTAGATCTTTTTAAAAGAATTGAACTGCCCGTAAAAAAGATCGTTCATTCTGTCAATATGAAAACCGTTTCCTTACTGATCGAAAATACCAATTTCGACTTAGTATTCCTTGACCTTTCACTGCCGGATAGCAATGGGGTTGATTCTGTAATTAAAATGAACCGGTTATTACCGCAAACGGCCATTATTTGTTTGTCGGGGCTTTCAGGGGAAGATACCGCGGTAAAATCAATTAGCCTGGGTGCCCAGGATTATTTAGTAAAAGATGAATTTGATGAAAAATTATTAGCCAAATCCATCCAATATAGCATCGAAAGAAAAAGAATTATTGAGAATCTGCATGCAAGCCATGAGCGCTTTAAGTTTATAGATAAGGCCACTCTTGACACGACATGGGATTTTAATTTTGAAAATAATACAGGACAATGGGGCGATGGCATCATACGCACTTTTGGTTATTCTGAGACTGACCTGGAGTTTAAAATAGAAACCTGGAAAAAATGGATTCATCCTGATGATAGCGCCCGGGTAATCGTCAATCTTAATTATCATATAAAAAATCAAATAAAAAACTGGCAGGATGAATACCGGTTTAAGGCTGCTGATGATTCATATAGAGATGTATTTAGCCGGGGATATTTATTGTATAATAACGCGGGAGAGGCCTCCTCTATTTTTGGCTCTACCAGGGATATTACTGAAAGAAAAAAGTTGGAAAGGGAACTTGCCGAACAGCAGTTAAACCAGCAAAAATTGATCACAGAAACCACGATTCTTGCGCAGGAAAAAGAAAGAAATGAAATAGGAAAAGAATTACACGACAACATCAACCAGATATTGGCAACGGTAAAACTTTATCATAGTATGATGAGAACTAACAAAAAAGACGGCGCTGTTTTATTGGCCAAGTCAACAGAATATGTAAATGAAGCTATTGAAGAAATCAGGAAATTATCCAAATCGCTTGTGTCGCCTTCTTTGGGCAATATCAGCCTCAGCGAGGCACTCAGCGATCTCACCGACGAAGTAAACAAAACAAACGTATGCCAGGTAAAGTTTAATTATTACATGTCGGAAACAGAAACGATGGGTAGCAGTAAAGAATTAATGATTTACAGGGTGGTGCAGGAACAAATAAATAATATAATCAAGCATTCTGAAGCTGAAAATGCCACTATCAATCTAATTAAAAAAGGAAAAAATGTGATATTAACCATAAGTGACAATGGTGTTGGTTTTGATACGCATCAAAGATCTAAAGGAATCGGCATTCAAAACATCAGGAATCGCGTAGAATTTTATTCAGGGAAACTGGACATTATTTCCAGCCCGGGAGAAGGTTGCAAGTTTAAAATCCTCATTCCTTGCTAATTAATTATTCATTAGCGGCTTTATTAAAAATGGAAATCTCTGCTATTTGCCTGTCTGCCGTCAGGCAGGTTGTTTTACTACCAAATCAACTCAAGTTGCTTTATGAATTTTAACGCCCACGGTTTTTACTCTTAACTTTATACAATGTACCTTTGCCGTCCAAAAAAAATTAAGCAAAATAATGGTTGACCTGACGCATTTTGACACAGATTCAGTGGCCAATCCAAATAACGGAATATTCGGGCTTCCTTTTGAAGAAGAAGATTCAAAATTAATAATCCTGCCAGTGCCATGGGAAGTTACTGTGAGCTATAAAGCAGGAACAGCAAGAGTTTCAGAAAGAATTCACCACGCAAGCCTCCAGGTTGATCTTTTCGATGATGACAATCCCGGGGGATGGAAAAAAGGAATCTTTTTGCGTGACGCAAATAAGAATATCCTGATGAAAAGTGATTACCTACGCAAAGAAGCAGAATTGTATATCAATTACATTACAGAAGGAGAGCAAATTTGTGATAATAAATTCATGCAAAAAGTGATGCGTGAAATTAACGAAGGAAGTGAATTCCTAAATAATTGGGTGTATGAACAAACTAAAGAATTGCTGGACAAGGGAAAACTGGTAGCCATTCTCGGAGGCGATCATAGTTCGCCTTTTGGATATTATAAAGCCCTTGCTGAAAAGCATGGAGAATTTGGAATGTTGCAAATTGACGCCCATTGCGATCTCCGGCCTTCTTACGAAAATCTTACCTATTCCCACGCATCTATAATGTATAATGCGTTGAATGAAATTCCGCAAATCACAAATCTCGTTCAGACAGGAATAAGGGATTATTCTCCCGGCGAATTGGACTATATTAATAAAAGTAACGGTCGGGTTGTAACCTATTTTGATAAAAATATTAAAGAAAGGCTTTATGAAGGCGAAAGCTGGAAACAAATTGTAGAAGAATTGATCAGTCATCTGCCTCAAAAAGTTTACCTGAGCTTTGATATAGACGGCCTTGATCCTAAATTGTGTCCGAACACCGGAACGCCCGTTGCCGGAGGATTTGAAGTGCAACAGGTTTATTATTTACTTCGAAAAATACTGGCCAGCGGAAGACAACTAATCGGTTTCGATCTGAATGAAGTAGGTATTAGCCCCAATGAGTGGGATGAAAATGTAGGCGCAAGAGTCCTCTTTAAATTATGCAATCTGTTGATTGCTTCAAGTGAATCACATGCAATTTGAAATTGTTTTAAAAAATGAGAAGATAAAATCCTACCGCACCATTGCCCTTATTGTGCTCTTGCTTAACCTTGCAATTTTCACCCTGATGCTATTTTACGACGCATATCGTTATCAAGCGGTTTCAGCAATTTTATTAGTGGGTATGTATCTCTTAATGCGTTTGTATTTTATAAAGAAATATCAACAGGGCAATTACCTCGACCAGGTATTAATATTTGTACTTGCAGGAGCCTGGTTTGGTTTTCAAAATTATTATATGGTAGGTGCGCTCGCCTTTGTCGGCATTTTTTATCATCTTGCTTTGCAGAAAACACAACTTATTTTTACTCCTGAAAAAGTAATGAAGCTCAATTTTCCTAAAAGAGATTATCAATGGAATGCTTTTAATAATGTGATCATTAAAGACCAAATGCTAACGCTGGATTTTAAAAATAATCATCTCTTACAGGTTGAGGTGGAAGAACCTAAAAATATAAACGAAAAAGAATTCAATCTATTTGCAGAAGCTCAACTTAATCGAAAAAGAGTTTCAGAAATTGAAACGGTTTAATTCAATTTAAAAACAATTTTAAAATGAACCATTCTCCTTATTTATTATATTCCGATGGGAAAGGAAACATCTTTGAAGACACTTCTTTATATGTGTGCGGAAGAAGCGGATGGGATGCTTTTCCCATAGATATTGAAGAGTGGATCGAGCTGCCCGAAGGTGGTCAATTGTATGAATTGCCCGACAGGCGCGGCGTTGGGATAGACGTTATCACCGGAGAAATGCGCCTCTGCGAAAAAGGATGGGCCGTAGCGGCTTTTATTCCACCGGCTTTTACGGGAACCTATCTTGCTGCGTACGAAACCCTGGCTCATGCTGAAACACTTCCCTTATTTTGTTATACTGCTGCGGGATGGCTCGAGGAAAAGTTTTATGTAACTGCTGTAAGAATTGAAAAGGACATAAGGCAGGAAAGTGCTGGCTTCGATGAAGAAAAAATTAAGGGAGGCGTACAGAATTTATTATCTGCGTACAAGCATAACCGTTTGGTTCAACATCTCGCCAACAATTGCTGTCTCACTTATCATTGCCCGGCAGCGCGTAATTTTTTTATGGGAAGATGGGAATGCCCTGTTCCGAGCTCTCCCGCTTGCAACGCCAATTGCATTGGATGTATTTCCTTTCAGCCACAGGAAGAAAACATCACTTCCACACAAGACAGATTGCAGTTTAAACCAACTGCAGAAGAAATCGTAGAATACACCGTTCCCCACCTTGAAACAGCGCCTTTCCCAATCGTTAGTTTCGGACAAGGTTGTGAAGGTGAGCCATTGTTGATGTGGAAAACCATTGCAGAATCAATAAAAGAAATAAGGAAACATACACAAAAAGGTAGCATCAATATTAATACCAACGGCAGTGATCCTGAAGCGGTAAAAGCCCTGTGTGAAGCAGGTTTGAACAGCATCAGGGTTAGTACTAATTCTGCCAGGCAAAAAATTTATACACCTTATTACCGGCCCAATAATTATCAGTTCGAAGATATCATTGAAAGTTTAAAAATAGTAAACAGTTATGGCGGCTGGACGAGTATTAATTATTTTGTATTTCCAGGAATGACAGATAGCGTGGAAGAATATGAGGCGTTAAGAAAACTCATTAAATCAACCGGTTTGAAAATGATTCAGTGGAGAAATTTTAATATTGATCCTGATTGGTATTTGGGAAAAATCGGTGTGGTTGAAACCGGCGAGTGCATTGGCATCAGGCAAATGATGGATTTATTAGGAGAAGAATTTCCTGATCTGAAATTTGGTTATTTTAATCCATCCATAGAAAGAATAAATGGAAATTTTGATATGGATTTTGCGCATACTTAAAGATAAACAATTCTAAAATCAACTATTTCTCGTCTGCCAATCGTTTGGCTTTTCTTTCAAAAATTGACCTTGTATTTTTAAAAGGAAAATTATTTCAGATTATTATTTACATTCTATTACAATACTTTTTTCTATCCTTTTTATAAAAAATTTTCCATGAGATCCTGAATTTTAAAGACCACTTTTTTATTATTATTGGTGTCAGCCTCTGATACACTGGCATTTGCCAGGGGCCGTTGGGGACATAAGCACATTAGCCGCAGCGCTGTGTTTGATTTGCCTAAGGCACTGCAATCTTTTTATTTCAAAAAGGACTATAGGATTAATCCTGTTCATCCCTTAAAAGCTTATCCAATGATTTGAGATAAAAGCTAAGAGGCTGAATCAAATTTTACTTTGAGACAGCCTCTTTAATATTCTTGTCAATAAATAAATTCAGAGGTTTACTATTTCCGATTTGCTGAGAATAATTATAGGATTAACAGCCGGAAATGAATTACCCACAAATACTATTATTTGAGGTATCCATAATAGGCATCATCACTTGGAGTATCCCACCAAACAGGCATACTCCAAATATTTGGGTCCCCGGCATGGGGATTTAAAGCAAGCGTATTTACCGAGTTGTAATTTATTTCATAGGTTGGAGGTAAAGCCCACCGGCGTGCCCAATACCTGACATCTGCAGGGGAACCACCTGTCAATTGAGCCTGACCTGTAAATAATGGGCCCCGATCATATCCCGGATAAACTACTCCAAAGCCACCTATATCGCCGGCGCTAAAATTAAAGCGACGCATATCGTTCCAATTTTCTATACTGCAACCCATCGCCACATATTTTTGCAGCATGATATCTGACATTGTCAAAGCACCTGCCCCCTGACAAACTGCATCACTCACAAGATAATTATTGATAGCTGCCTGGTCCATAGGAGCCATATCAGGATTAGTTTTAGAATAACCGGTGGCTTGCCATTCGGTCAGTTTAGCCTGCATCATATCAAGGTGGGCCTGGATACCTTGCTTGTAGGCAGTATAGGCATCGGCATTATCTCCTTTTCTCATGTAAACCTCAGCTTTAATAAAGCACATCTCATGGTAGGTTAAAATCTCCTGGTCAGAAACTGGACGAACCTGGAATGATCCCGTAGAGCCGACAGCTCCTGCAGCCATTGCATCTGATGAAGGATACCAGTCAACATCCAATGGATCTACTCCACCTGTTGCAAGCGCAAAACTGCGCAGATTCACATAAGCAGTATCTCCGGCATAAAGATAATTAGTACTGTTTATATACATGGAGCCCGCCACATAGGTGACTGTTACCTTATTCCCATCAACTGTAAAAGGCCTCCCCGCCGAAACCTGATCAGCAATAAAGCTGGCAAGATCCGTCGCATCAGCAATGGTATATGTTTTATTAGTATTCGAAGTGGCATAACTTGTCAGAGCAATAGATTTAGGACCTCCTTTCAGCAACCGGGTTGACGGACCATAAGAATCAACACCTTTTGAACGATTCCAGTCATGAGATATCACTTTGCCGTTGCCATCAAGTTTTATATTAGTCATGATAGCAGGTACGATTTTGCTCATTCTGGGATCTGTAACCCCCGAACCACGCATATTCGTCAACAAATTGTAATAGTAATGGGAAATACGTTGAGCGCTGCCGTAAGCCGCATAATCAAAGTTGCCATTTGTTACAACAGGGTCACCGTACAAATAATCTGTTACGGTACTGTTGTTATAGCCTGGCCCAACGGTATTGTCGGCATTAGATTGTGGTCCCTTGGACAGACAGTATAGAATAGAATCCGCATTATACAGATCCGACTTTTTTGACAGCTTAAGCATGTACCGGGCTTTTAATCCCCAACATACTTTTATCCACTTGCTTACATCGCCGCCATTCCACAAATCTCCGGTAGCAAGTGCAGGAGCTCCGGGCTCTTGCGTCTTGCTAAACAGGTTGATAGCTTCATTCAATTTCGCCATACATCCGTTGTAAATAGTTTTACCATCATCAGGTTTAGGACTGGGATTCCCCGTTGCCGCCTCTGTGTAAGGCATTTCGCCGTACAAATCCAGCATTTCCATAAAACCCAGAGCATGGAATACGTCAGCCGCGGCCATATAATGATAGGCGCCTTTTTTCTCAGCGGAATTATACAAATCGACTACATTGGAAGATACTTCTATAAACCATGTTTGATAGGGGGTTGTAACATTACCAGTAGAAAATTGCCATGTTGTGCTAAGTGTATTAGGACTACTAGAGTTACTATAATAAATTCCCGCCAGGCATGAAGTACGAAAATTGGTAACACCAGATGTGTACTGATAAAAGTGTTCAATCCAGGGCAACCGATTTTGAATTAATACACTTTGATTGTTTGGGTTATCCGGATCCGTATTAACATCCAGCCACTTTTTACATGAAGAAGAAACTAACAGGACGATACTACCTAATATTATATATTTTATATTTTTCATTATCTGTTTTTTTTCATTATTTAAAATGTAAGATTTATTCCGAAGGTAAAACTAGCTACTGCAGGCACTCCCAAGTAATCAATACCTGTGGAACCCGAACCTCCTGTGCCTCCTGCTGCGCTTACCTCAGGATCCATTCCTTTGTAGTTTGTCCATGTAAATAAATTGGTACCTACTGCCGTTGCAGAGAATCCTTTAATAACTTTTTGATTCTTCAACATACCCGTGAAGTCATAAGTTAATGACAAAGAACGTAGTTTCACCCAGTTTACCGAATTAATAAAATTCATGGAATTAGCTGCGTAATTTGCCCAATATTGCTGAATCATGTTCGTACCTGCAAACGTTGTACTACCAATGGTATATGACTGATCTGCGCTATAGGTTTGTGTAAAATCAGCTCCTGTCTGGCTGTTGACTCCGGTTACGGTTACCGATTGGCGATCGTTCAGTAAAGTCTTCTTACTTAAACCATTTACTACCATAGTATATTCAGTGCCATTATACACATCCCCTCCCTTGCGAATGTCGAGCAGAAATGATAATGTAAATTTCTTGTACCGAAGGGTATTATTAATGCCACCGATGAAATCCGGTTCTCGATTGCCTACAACCGGGTTAGAAGTGTTCAGTTTATATAATCCCGTTGTAGGATCTACCTGGAAGCGTCCATTCGAAATTTCTTTCCCATCGGCATCGGTTTCACGCAAATAGGGTTGACCGGTCATTCCCAAAAAATAGCCACCATTAGGAATTGATGCGGCCTTTACTGTTCCAAATTGAGCATCAGTGGGGTAAAAATAGGCTATGCCCGGAAGGAAAGCGCCTAATCTACCCTTGTTGTAAGAAAAGTTCAACATTATATCCCATGAAAAATCCTTTGTCATTATCGGTTTACCAGTAATCGCTATTTCCATACCCTTGTTAATGACAGAGCCGCTATTAAGGGAGCTAAATATAAACCCGCCGGACTGGGCCAAACGTGGCTGCGCAATTTGATTCTTTGTTTGGCTATGATAATACGTATAATCCAAACCAATACGACCATTCAAAAATCTAAACTCTCCTCCAACTTCCCATGAATTTTGAATTTCAGGTTTCAATATTGGATTACCTGCAGAGTACTGATTACCTACCCCGGTAAAAGAGCCAATAGTGATCGGGGGATTTACATATGTATTCGTAGCATAAGCATTGGCATCTTTACCAACCTGCGCCCAACTTCCGCGAATTTTGCCGAAAGAAAGAATATTGTTTGCGGGTAACAGTTGAGTGAAAACAAAAGAACCGCTGACAGAAGGATAAAAATAAGATCTATTCTGAATTGGTAGTGTGGACGACCAATCATTGCGTCCTGTTGCTGTGAAGTAGATAAGATCTTTATAGGATATGCCAAGTTCTCCATAACCTCCTACCAGGCGCCTTCTGGTGGTACCATCCGTAAAAAATTTATTATCGGTGGAAATATTATTAAAGCTGATAGTTCCTGCTGTAATAAAATTGTATCCCCAATGATTTTGGCCTGTTATTTCAGTATTTTCTGAGGTAGTTCCCAGTAGCAGGTGCGTATCAAAATCTCCGAATGACTTATGAAAATTACTCATCAAAGTGGTTGTAATATAGGAATAACCTAACATATCTTTGCTCAAACGCCCGGTTTGATACAATGGAATCACGGCAGAACCAGGAGCAATAAAAGTGTAATCGTTAGTGGTGTACTGGTCATATCCCACACGTGCAATCAAATCCCACCAACTTGCCATTTTAAAATTGCCGTTAATTCCTCCTGTAAAACGATTGGTTTTAGAAGTTAAATTATTTTGATTTATTATCCAGTAGGGATTGTCTATATCGTTTTCCAAAGGAAAGGTTCCGGCAAATTTGCGGTATTGTGTGCCATCAGTGTTTATGTAATTGGCCATATTAAATGTCTGGGGCCAACTGTATACACCGCCCATCGTTCCATTACCACCTCCGCCATACAAGCCAGCTGTAGTCAATGTTCTAGCTGTTTTAGCGATAGAATAAGCAACATTCGCATTTAATGTTAACCTCCCATATTTCTGTTCACCATTAAAACGGAAAGTAGTTTTGTCATAATCTGTCCCGGGAATAATACCTGTCTGCTTGAAATTAGATCCCGATAAATAAAAAGAGCCATTCTTTGTTCCGCCTGATATATTTACGTTATTATCATATACAATACCGTTTTGAAAGAAATTACCAATATTGTCATATATCGTACTGTCAGCGGGAATCTTTGGCCCCCAAGAGTTATACGTAACATCGTTAAAAACGCCATTACTAGAATAGCTGCCAGGACCAAATTCGGTTTGGGCATCAGGCAATTTGTTTGCCCAGGAGGTGCTTATTTTACTATTCACATTTACGGTTACTCTACCTTCCTTGCCTTGCTTTGTAGTAATAATCACCACCCCATCGGCTGCCCGTGAACCGTACAATGCTGCTGCAGCAGCGCCTTTCAAAACCGATAAGGTTTGAATATCTTCCGGGTTGATATCCATAATACGATCGGAGTAAGTAGTATTACTGCGGGAAAGGCCATCGGTACCTGTATTACCCGTAACTGATGTTGAGTTATCATAAATAATTCCATCTACAACAAATAATGGCTGGTTTTGCCTTCCCTCCGATGTTGATGTACCACCCCGAATAGTGATAGATGCTCCAGCTCCTGCTGCGCCGCTAAATTGCGTAATGTTTACACCAGGAACTTTACCTGCTAAAGAATTAATGACATTAGTGTTTTTATTTTTCATCAATTCTGTGGAATTTAAATCGGAAACCGAATATCCCAACGCCCTTCGTTCCTTTTTAATACCCAATGCCGTAACAACCACTTCTCCCAATTCTCCTTCTGCCCTCTGGAGAGTAATTGAAATAGTGGAAGAATTGCCCACTGCGATTTCCTGCGTTGTAAACCCAACGGCACTGATAATCAAGACATCTTTGGAATTCGCGCTTATTGAAAATTTACCTTCCAAGTTTGAACTTGTACCCGCTTTTTTCCCTTTTAAGAGAATGGAAGCTCCGTTAACTGGATTATTATCCGAAGACAATACTACTCCCGAAACGGCTCTTTGTTGGGCAAATGAATGTGATACCAGGAAAAAAATACCTAGTAAAAAAAGAAATAATTTTTTTTTCATAAATGTGGTCTAATTAAAATTTAAACGAATAAATACCGCAGTTACCGCAAATATTCATGCAAGCAAAACCAAAGCTATTGTTATTTCAATTAAAAACCCAAAATTATTTTTGAAATTTATTAACATAAACCAACCAAATCCTCAAAAAAACTATTAATTAAACGCAACTTTAATAAGAAAATAATACATATTTTATAAAGCAATCTAATAAAGCAGCAACATTTAGATAATTCAAGTCAAAAATTATTTTTTATGCGGTTATTAGAAAGAAAATTCTGCGGTACTTGCATTTTAAATGAATATTTGTTATAAGTTTGTTACGTGTAAATCACATTTCTTATGCTTAAAATTGAGAGACAATCCTTTATTCTACACCAGGTAAATCTGCATAACAAAGTGTTATCAACAGACCTTAGTATTCAATTGAAAGTATCAGATGATACAGTACGAAGGGATATTCAGCAACTGGCTGAAGAAGGAAAAGTCATTAAATTTCATGGAGGCGCATTATCTCCTTCATTTCATAATAATTACAGCGCTTCAAAAGATGTCTATGCCTATAATCAAAAAAGGATAATTGCTCAAAAAGCAATTTCAATCATAAAAAATGGAATGTTTATATTGACGACAGGAGGAACAACTATTATTGAAATGGCGAGGGCTCTACCGCCCCAACTTCACGCTACTTTTATTTCTGGCAGCATTCCTGCGCTTGCAGAATATATCATTCATCCGAATATCGAAGTAATTGCCATCGGAGATAAAATTTCGAAAGATTCAAAGATCACCATTGGATCAGACGCTATCTCAAGAATTAGAGAATTGAAGGTGGATTTGTGCATATTGGGAATTTCAGCCATTAATCTTGAAACCGGGCTTTCGGATAATGACTGGGAAGTGGTTCAGATAAAAAAAGCAATGATTGAAGCATCGCAAAAAGCAATCTGCCTGACTATTTCGGAAAAAATTAATTCAAGGCAGCCATTCCAGATATGTGAAGCTAAAAAGATAGATACGATAATAACAGAATTATCTCCAGATGATAAATTATTAACCCCTTATATAAAAGCAGGAATAAATGTCCTATAAAGGAAACAAACCCATAGAAAAATATAACCGGAACAATCAATAAGATGCGACAAGAGACTATATAATCTTTATCGTAAACTATTCTTTGTGTTCAGATACTTTCGAAAATTAAAATAGAAATAAACTCACTTTCATAAAAATAAAGCACAATACAGCCGCCTGTTCCCAGGTGGCTTTTTTATTAGGGCTAACCTGGCAGTAAACCCACAAATAATTCATATTCTTATTCTACCAACTACTTCCTCCCCCACCTCCAAAACCTCCGCCAGAGAAACCTCCGCCTCCGCTAAAACTACCGCCGCTACTGCCGCTGCTGTGGGGAGAACTGTAAAAATTTTGTGTCATCTGGTTCATGGAATGGTCGAGGCTGTTCATAAACATCAAAGTATTAAAATTACTTCCGGCATAATAACCGGAATACCAATTTGGTGGCGGCACTTCAAGGCCCTTCAATTTATCTTTCCATTTATCGGCCATGTCAAAGACGATGGCGTAGGGCAATACTTTATCAAAATAATTTGCATCCTGTTTTAAAAATTCCTGCAGCCGGTCTTTCTCAACCGATTTAATAAATTCCTTAAACCCTAATAATTTTTGATATAATAAAGTTCCTTTTTTAGTTTTCTTCGTCATAAAAAGGCCAAAGGAAATCAGTACAATTCCACTGGAAATTAGTGCAATCCCGAGCCAGAGTTTTTCCTGCCAGTCATCTACCAAGGCAAAAAAACCGATAGCCGCCGCAAGTATCCCAATGAAGGGAAAAACACATCCCATACCTCTTGAATACATCACATAATAATCTTCTTCTTTGATCTCTGATTCCAATTCGGATTTTGCTTTATTCATTGTTGTATAAAGCACATTTTTGAGATCACTCAATTTCACATGGTCGCCTGTTTTAAAAATACCATCAAACAAAGTTTTTTCGAATTGTTGAGAAATAGCAGGTAAATCTTTCAGTTTTACGAATTCATAATCTTTATTTTTAATCAGCCCGAATAAGGAATCTTTTTTAATTTCATTCACACGCAAATATCCACCAGCCCCCCAATAAGGAACAAGAGCTGTGAGATCGCGCTGGTCCAGCTTATTATCAATTATATATCCAGAGACGCTGGGGCTCACGTTTTCGGGAGGATAATATTCCGTTTGCACAGTCACTTTTTCATCCTTTCCCCATTTTTTCCAAACCAAGCGCATTCCTATAAAAACCATCAATGGAAACAACAACCACCAAACACCGCGAAAGGTATAATCGGGTTTAATTAAAAAACCTTCCGGAAAACTAATCCCAATAGTCAACCCTTCGTAAGGATTTAAAGCGGTGGAAGTGTGGCCTGAAAATATTTTGTTTCCCGTCCATTCGGTGCCTGTTTTATTTTCTTTTGAACCATATTCACCGGTAGCCACGAAATAGTAAGGAGAGCCGGGAAGCACTTTTGGTAATTCGATTTTGAAATCAACTGAGTCAATGGTGGTGTTCCATTGATGTCCTACAAGATTATAATAAAGTTCAGAATGATTTTTAAAAAAATTGATGGCATTTAATACGGTGTATTTAATTACATACTGCTGATCCCCATTTACTAATTTATCAGCAGAACCAATTTTTATACTTTCATAATCACCATTTTTTTCAACGGCCACCTCATGCCCGGGAACTCTTATTTTTTCTATAAAAATTCTGGTAACCCCTTTTGCATGCATTTGCCTTTCAGCTTTTTCTACTCCTGCCGGAATTTCTTCCATGGGGTATCGATATTGAATTTTGCGGATAATGCCATGGCGCGGTTCAGTAAAATGAACATCGAGTTTTTCTGTAAAATCCAGGGAAGCATCTTTATTTACCTTCAGATCGATCTGATAATGAGTAATAGTAAAGGCTTCCTGCGCTTTGGTATGCTGAAAAAAAAACAAGAAAGCAAGAAATACCAATAATTTTTTCATTAGAAAGAATTAAAACTTTACTTCTACATTTTGCGCTTCCTGTTCATTATCTAACTCATAAAACTCGCGTGCTTTAAAGCCAGTCATATTGGCTACAAGTACACCAGGAAATTGTTGAATAGCGGTGTTATAATCTCTTACTGTAGCATTATAATATCGGCGGGCGTTTGCGAGATCGCCCTCAATAGATTGCAAGGCAGATTGTAATTCAAGAAAATTCTGATTTGCTTTTAAATCAGGATAATTTTCCGCAATCGCAAGCAATCCTCTTAAAGCGCCGCCCAACGCCTGGTTGGCTTGTGCCGCTCCCTGAACATCGCCCGGAGGCACTGCTATTGCTGCATTACGAGCCTGGGTAACTTTTTCAAAAGTCTGGCTTTCATGTGCAGCATAACCTTTTACGGTGTTCACTAAATTCGGAATAAGGTCGAAACGTTTTTTTAAATAAACGCGAATATCGCTCCAACTGTTATCTACTTTTATTTTCAGTTTAACCAACCCGTTATACATGCTGATGATCCAGATGATCAACAAAACAATTATGGCAAGAATAATCCAGATTATCATAATAAGAGTTTTAAATTAAACAAAAAGCTTCATGATGAAGCTATACACAAGTTAAAAAAAATATTATAAATTAATACAAATCGGATGACAAACAATTGAAAATTCAGTAAAGCAATAAATAATGGCAATTTTTATTAGAAAGCAGGAAATCCTAAATCACCTGGAAACCCAAAGCATAGGGATCATCATCACGGTCAATTGAAATCGTATTGTATCCGTAAATTTTTGCCCAACCTTCAATAGAAGGTCTGATGGCGGGCATACCATCAACCAATAATTCTTCTTCTATTCGTCCTATAAATTTACTTCCTATTATACTTTCGTGAATAAATTCATCACCCTTTTGTAATTTTCCTTTTGAATACCATTGCGCCATACGCGCTGAAGTTCCTGTGCCGCAGGGTGAGCGATCAATGGCTTTGTCGCCATAAAAAACCGCATTGCGTGCTGTTGAGTTTTTATCTAAAACTTTCCCTGTCCAAAGGAGGTGTGAACAGTAATTTATAGTTGGATTTTCAGGATGAATAAACTCATTTTTTTCATTAATTCTTTTTCGCATTTTTCTGCTCCAGGCTATTAATTGCCCCGCAGAATAATTTTCAAGCCCGGTAAAATTTTCCTGCACATCAACAATAGCATAGAAATTCCCACCATAAGAAACATCCACTTTTAATTGACCCAAATCAGGACATTCAACTTCAATATTTTCCATAGCCAAAAAAGAAGGAACGTTGGTCAGTCTCACCGAAGAAACTTTTCTATTTTCCCGTTTATAGGTAACCGTTACTAACCCAGCCGGAGTTTCCATAAGTACGATACCCGGAATTTTTGGTTGAAATAAATCTTCTTCAATAGCAATCGTGATCGTGCCAATGGTGCCATGGCCGCACATCGGAAGGCATCCGCTTGTTTCTATGAACAACACACCCACATCATTTTTCGCATCACATGGAGGATACAAAATACTGCCACTCATCATATCATGGCCGCGCGGTTCAAACATCAAGCCCTTTCGTATCCAGTCAAATTCTTTTAAAAAATGTTGTCGCCTTTCGCTCATGGTATTTCCTTCCAATGCAGGGCCACCGTCAGCAACTAACCGAACAGGATTGCCGCATGTGTGCGCATCTATGCAATGAAAAACTGAGCCGCCAAATCGTTTTAGTGAGGAGTTGGGATATTTTTTAATAATTGGATTTGATAACATTGCCATTAAAATCTAATAAAAAAAACTCTATCATTATACCACGCAACACCTGCCAGGTTTTTAATACCTGGCAGGTGTAATTCTTAAATAATCTTTTCTTTAGTCAATTCATTATTTACCGTTCTCCAGATATTCAATGGGTTTTCATTTTTCAATTCATCAGGCAATAATTTATTTTCCCAATTTTGAAAAGCGATTGGCCTGGCGAAACGTTTGATTCCATCCGCACCCACAGAGGTAAATCTTGAATCAGTTGTTGACGGGAAAGGGCCGCCATGGTGCATACTAAGGCAAACTTCTACACCTGTCGGAACCCCATTTAAAATAAATCTTCCGCAAATATTTTTTACTGCTTCCACCAATTCTTCATTGGAAAGAAAATCGTTATCAGTTGCCATTAAAGTAGCAGTTAACTGTCCTTCCAAATGTTTTGCTACCGCAATTATTTCGTTCATGTCTTTGCAACGTATTACAATTGAATAGGGCCCAAAAACTTCCTGGTGCAAAACAGGATTATTTAGAAAATCTTTTCCAGTTGTTGTGGCTACCGTCGGCGTTCCTTCATTTTCTTTTTTCGGAGTATCTGAAACAGATACTATAGTCACATTATTTTGATGCAATGCTTTATCTCTTTTTTCATCGAAAGCTTTTGCGATTCCCGGGTGCAACATTTTTGCAGGCTCGGCTTTTTCTATTTCTTTCCCTAAGGTTGAAATAAATTTTTGCAGGTCGTCACTCTCTATTCCGATTATCAATCCGGGATTAGTGCAGAATTGTCCTACGCCTTGTGTAATAGAACCGGCATAGGTTGTAGCAATTTCTTCAGAAGAACTTTTTAATTTTTCGGGTAACAAAAAAACCGGGTTGATGCTTCCCATTTCGGAAAAAACAGGTATCGGAACTTTTCGTTGATTTCCCCAATCAAACAATTGCTTTCCACCCCCAAGCGAGCCCGTAAAGCCAACTGCCGCTGTGCGATCATGCATGACCAAAGCTTTTCCTACTTCAAAACCTGCACCATGAATGTGGGCGAAAATACCTTTTGGCATTTTTTGTTGGTTTACTGCATTTAAAATTGCTGAGGCGACTTTTTGGGATGTTTCTGCGTGCGCAGGATGGGCTTTTACAATTACAGGACAACCCGCTGCAAAGGCACACGCCGTATCGCCTCCGGCAGTAGAATAAGCAAATGGAAAATTACTGGAGCCAAAAACAACTACCGGGCCAAGAGGAATCAGCATTTTACGAATGTCTTGTTTGGGTGGCTTTTTATCAGGAATCGCTGTATCTATTCTGGCTTCTAACCATTCACCACTTTCTGCAGCATCGCCATATTGATTCAGTTGAAAAATGGTTCTTGCCAATTCTCCTTTTAATCTTGCCTCGGGCAAATTGGTTTCTTTCATTGCCGTTTGAACCAAATCATCTTCATTCTTTTTTAATTCTTCTCCAACAGCCCGCATAAAATCAGCGCGTGCTTTCAAAGGCATCTTTCTATATTGATGAAACGCGTGCCATGCGTCTTTCATCGTATCATTTATTTCTTCTGTTGTTGCATCTTTAAACATATTGTATATTTTTTAGTCACGAGCCAGCCTTGTCGACAGACAGGAAGCACGAATTTAAACGAATTATTCTTTGCCACGGATTACACGCATTCTCACGGATTATTTGTTGCCGAATAAGTCTTCTATTTTTTATTTCAAACAATTTAACTCATTAAATCTTTATTGACAAATAATCAGGAAGTTCAGGGCGCGAAGCAATTCCATCATTGATGATTCTTAAAATCTGTTTCCTCTCCTCACCTTCCAAAATAAGCCGTGGAGCGCGTACATCCTCACTTCCAATGCCTTCCTTTTTTTCTGCCAGCTTTATATATTGTACCAATTTTGGATGAATATCTAATTCAAGTAATGGCATAAACCAACGATAAATTTTTGTTGCCTCTGCTATTCTTCCTGCTTTTACCAAACGATAAATAGCAACAGTTTCTTTTGGAAAGGCGCAAACCAATCCTGCCACCCAACCATCTGCACCGAGGCAAAGTTCTTCCATCGCCAAAGTATCCACACCACATAATATTTTGTACCGATTTCCAAAACGATTACGCATACGCGTTACATTGGTAACATCCCTGGTTGACTCCTTTACTGCTTCAATATTTTTGCAATCTTTCAATTCATCAAACATCTCTAAAGTGATAAGTGTTTTATAATCATTCGGATTGTTGTAAACAATTATCGGCAGGTCTGTTGCGTTTGCAATCGTCTTAAACCACTGTACCGTTTCCCTGTGATCGCTCTTATAGCGCATGGGTGGCAAAGCCATCAAACCCTGTGCTCCCCAGGCTTTTGCATATTCTGCCTGTTGCAATGCTTCGCGGGTGCTGCCTTCTGCAATGTTTAAAATCACTGGAATTTTACCTGCCAATTTTTCAATCGCAAACTTTACCAATGTTTCTTTCTCGTCGGTAGAAAGTACGCTTGATTCTCCTAAAGTTCCTCCCAATATGATTCCATCAATTCCTGCATCTACCTGGGCCGACAGATTTTTTTCGAATAATGACAAATCGAGTTTATCATCTTTTGTGAATTGGGTTGTTAGCGCAGGATAAATGCCATTCCATGATATTGACATAGCTTTTCCACCAAAGATAAATGTATTGTTTTAGAGGATTGGAATATTTGTTTCGGCAATCTTCGAAACTCTAAAACCTTCACAGACAAAAAACTTCAGCATTGAGCCGAAAATTTATTTGCAGGAAGCCCGCTGCAATTGGTAAAGAAATGTCCCATACAGATATGAATACTTTGAACCGTGTCAAACGATATCATCCCAGTATCGAAAATACCAAATGAATGATTTTATTACTCTGAATTACCAATATAATTACCGTTAGGAATAATTTTCAGATTTTGTTTTTACATTTTACAAGTTCAAGACGCTATAGCCATAACCTTTTCAGTTGGCGCTATTGGTTAAATGAAGAGAAAATGCTTGGAGCTTTATGTTAACAACCATGAGATAAATAAGTTTTTATTTTTTTGCCGGCCACTATTCCGAAAGGTTGATTCTTTTTCAAATTCCGCAGAGTCTGTTTTAAAATGGCTTCAGAACCATCAGAACAATTATGATCAAAAAAATTACATTTTCCATCCGTTCATAAAAAAATAATTTTTTAGCCAGCTTATAATATTCCCCAGGGATATTATCATCTGTGTGGGTTTTCAACAATGCCTTAATTGGTTTTGATCTGGGCGAAAGCACGAGTGGGCCAAATCCCAACGCAATTAGAAAAAGCGTTAAACTGGTAACGTACCATCCCTGACGAAACAAATAGTTATTCAAAGCGCCCATCGAAAGGCCCGTAAGTATAAGCAGCGTTCCTCCTATCATTACAAATATGTGCAACCTGGTGCGAATCATATAAGCATGCCTTAATTCCGTCATGGTTTCTGCTTTGGTAACAATATAAATCATTACAAAACCAGGGCCTAAGCCTAAAATAGCCGAGAAAACATGTATCAAAAGAAGAATCATGTAAAGCGTCATAATCTAATCTTTAAAATAAATTATTATTTTCCGATACAAGAATTTGCAATGATGATAACAACCTAAATCCTTGTTATTACGGGCATCCTATTGCAAACTTCCTAATAAATCCATATTCTTTTTATCGAGATTGGGAAAATAGCAGAAGTGATATTTCATATATTCCTTTTTGCTTTACTACAATTAATGAATGTAAAAAATAGAATTAATAAAATATAGGAAACTCGTTTTTTTGTTCGTTTACTGAAAAAAACATTTGAATTGAAAAAATTAAATAATAATAAATAATTGAAACATTTGGGCTTTAATTTTAAAAACCTTTATGAAACCAAAATAATTATTCAACCTTGTGAATACCAGTAAACAAACTTTTATTGAGGATTTTTATTTTATCTTTTAGTTTCCTCCAAACCTGCCAGGTTTTAAAAACCTGGCAGGTTTATAATAACCTTGTTTTTTCTACGCAACGCCACCTCACAGAAATCTAAAAATTTATATACTCCAAATTCTTATCTACCAAAATACCTTCTCCAGGTTTAAGATTAAATGTTACATTTTGCTTTGCCTTTAATTTTATGATGAAGAGATTTTCAGTGCCATTCAGCGGTGGTTTATTTCCTTCATTCACAAATGTTGGATAAAGCACTTTACTACCATCAGAATGCAAACGGTCGTTCGTGAAATTTTCCATAGAGCCGATATTGAGAGACTGTATTCCTTCATATTCATAATCTTGTTGGTTGTATGGCAATGCAAAACCCAATGCATTTACATGGGTAAGATTCGTTCCTTTGACCATTACTTCTATTGTTTCGCCTTTCTTGTATTTTTGTTTGGCCGTTGTTATTTGTAAAGAACCGGAAACTTGCGCGGCGCTGTCATCGGTTTGTACACCTCCGTCTAACTGAGTAGCCACTACGGATATATCATACGCATCTATCAAATCATTTTTATTAATATCTCCTTTACTGATATAGCCTTCAAAATCAGCATCCCCTTTTCGTAATCCTGTATAGTTCATATAAGAGGTAAGATCATTGTTGTCAATTTTGTGGTCATTGTTAATATCGCCTGGCAAATAACTTTCTGTACCGGGTACTTTAAACACATAAAGCTCTCTGCCGGAACCATAGTTGCCTGCACCTTGTTCCACATTAATTTTTAAATAACGGGCTGAAGGATGATTGGCAAAATTAAAAGTCTTTGTGGTGTTGTCTGTTTTCCAATCAAAGGCTCCAGCTGGTATCCATTTATTTTTGTCTAAACTGTATTCAACAGTCCCTTTTGAAATAATACCATTTCTACCGCTCATACGGGGCAGGTATTCAAATTTATCTAATTGATTGATGGTTTTTAAATCCATTACAATATTAAAAGGAATGGCTTTTTGTCCATATTTTGTATGCCAGGTATCTTTATCATCAAAATTAAACAGCTTATAAATTTCATTATCCTCCTCATCTGCCGCAGACGATTGTGCAACAATATCGTGAATGGCAAATTCCAAAGGATTGACTTTTGTTTTGGCCTGAACCGTAGTCCACTCTGAATTACCGTCTTTGTTTACCGCTCTTATTTTAAAACTATATTCTGTTTCCGGATGCAAGTTGTCAAACAGAAAATGCGTACGTTTTATAGTTGTATAACGCATACCGTTAAACGCAATTTCATAGAAGTCGGTATTGGGGACAGCATCCCATGTAAGCTTTAGAGAATAGGCCGTTTTGCTGCTATCAGAAGCTTGCACATTTTCAGGCATTGCAAGGCTTCCGCTATGTTGTTTTAGTTTGTTTGTTGGGTTAAATTCAAAGCCTTTAATTTCTACAGCAACCTTACTGGTTGCAATATTTACCGGAGCCACTTTCACCCAAACCTGCGGGTTTTTAATCATACTTACTTTAGCAAATTCACTTCCGGGTGTTGCAAACTGATTCAAGTTTGGCGCAGCATTATAAAAATATGTCGTGGTGTTTTTATTAAAATCTTCTAAAGAATTCACTTCAGTAATTTTCTGCTTTTTCTCACCAATAATTACTGTAATATTCTTAGGTTTAGCAGTTACATTTATTTTAAAGATGGTGGTTTTTTGTTTTATAAATCCATTGAAATCTCCTTTGGTGGGATGAACTGTAATAGTTGCTACATCGCCAGATAAATTAGATTCTATAAGGGTTGTAGCGCCTGTTCCATTTTTATAAGCCTGTGTTACCCCGTCATCATCATACTGTGTAAAAGAAGATTTGCCAAACGGATATATTTCATAAGTACGCAAATTTCTATCAATTTCAGATACGTGGTTATTCGGATTATTCATTGGAATAATTGCGCCTCTTTTTATAAACACCGGCAACTTCCAGATAGGCGCATCAAAGCTGTTGATAATGCAGTCGCCCGAATATTCCTGTCCTGAAAAATAGTCTATCCAGGTTCC
>JBDTKU010000119.1:0-10408 GCA_039935135.1 Ginsengibacter sp.
TTTATTAAAAATTAAAATTTAAAATTATGAGTTCAGGAAAAATATTCGCAAGCGTATTAGCAGGTGCCGCAGCAGGTGCTGTATTAGGTATTTTATTCGCCCCGGATAAAGGCACAGAAACAAGACGTAAAATAGCTGAAAAAGGATCAGATTTGGCAGGAAATGTTAGAGACACTTACAAAGATTTTTCAGATACCGTTTCCGAGAAATATGATTCCGCCAAGCAAAAATTATCTGACTTGGTTTCGGAAGGTAAAGACATGGGAAAAGACATGGTGAACCAGGCAAAAGAAAAAGCGAACGCAATGAAAAATGATGTTAGAAATCCTAACCCCATTAATTCATAATTAAAGTTTGTTTTGACTTTTGTTAAATCAGATTCCGTCCGGTGATAAAATAAAGAAATATGGAAAATGACCCTACTGCGGTAGAAGAGCTGTTTTATAAATTGAAGGATTATGGAGAGACCACTGTTGATTTGCTAAAATTAAAGACTATCAACAAAGTTTCAGGATTTGCTTCCACTGTGATCGTTTCAATTATTTTATTAGTCCTTTTATTTTTGATATTAATATGCATTAGTATTGGCTTTGCTTTGCTCATGGGAGTATGGCTTGGACAAGCATATTGGGGCTTTTTTATCATGGGTATTCTTTATATTATCATCGGACTTATTTTATTTTCTAATAGGAAGAAGATTTTAAAAAATCCCATAAGTAATAAATTTATCAAAGAGTTAATAGATTAAATCTCCGGGAAATGGACAATGAGGAAATCGCTGAAAAAAAATTAGAAATTATAGCAAGTACTACTGATCTTAAGGATGCTATAAAAAGATTGGAGAGGCGAAAGGCTGTCCTGGAGGAAGAATTAAAGGATCGTTTTCACGAGATAGCTGAAGACCTTAAACCCAAAAATATTCTGAAAAATACTATTGCAGAAGTTCAGGAATCTACCGTTTTAAAAAATAACTTATTGAAAGTGGCTCTCGGTCTTGGAGCAGGTTATTTCTCACGCAAGTTGTTAGTTAATAAGTCCGCTGGTTTTGTAAAAAAGGCCCTTGGAGCAGCGCTTCAATATGGCATTACCAATTTTGTAGCTAAAAAGAATTATGAAGAGTCTGATGACCACCCAAAAAAGAAAAGTCTTTTCAGAAGAATATTGTCTATTTAATATTTTATCTACCTATCCCTTATCTCGATTTTATTATACTTTTGAATTTTATTGAAAGCTTCATTTTATTTCAAATAAAATTCTCCTGGTGAAAAGAATAAATTTTCTTCTCCTTTTTTTTATTGTATCCCAAACTATTTATTGCCAGAAAATTTCAATTTTTACTGACAGCATCTCATCTTCTTTGCGAGGATTGAGTGTGGTCAATAATAATATTGTATGGGTTAGCGGAAGCAAGGGAACTGTTGGCAAAAGTATAGATGCAGGGAAAAGCTGGAAATGGATGAAGGTAAAGGGTTTTGGTAAAACTGATTTCAGGGATATTGAAGCTTTTGATGAAAACACTGCTGTGATTATGGGGGTAGATACTCCGGCTTTTATTTTACGAACCATAGATGGTGGCATAAATTGGAAAGTGGTTTATGAAAATCATTCGAAAGGAATGTTTTTAGATGCCATGGATTTCATGAATAACCAGGACGGAATTGTATTAGGCGATCCGATAAACCAACATTTTTTTATAGCAAAAACTTTTGATGGTGGGAAAACCTGGCAGAATCTTCCGGAAAAAGACGGCCCCAGGGCCGACAGCGGGGAAGCTTGCTTTGCCGCCAGCGGAACCAATATAAGGTTATTAGGAAAGTCGGATTTTATTTTTATTTCAGGAGGATTAACTTCTCATGTGTTTTTAAACAACCATAAAGTGTTGCTTCCACTTTTGCAGGGGAAAGGATCTACAGGAGCAAATTCAATTGCTTTAAAAAATAACAAAATTATGATTGCAGTTGGTGGCGATTTTATGCAAAAAGAAGATACCATAAGAAATTGTGCATTGTCTGTAGATGGGGGATACAATTGGATTCTACCAAAATCTCCTCCTTCAGGTTATAGAAGTTGTGTCGAATTTTTATCCAATAACCAGTGGATCACGTGCGGCCTCAATGGTGTTGATATTTCCATTGACAATGGCATGAACTGGCAAAAAATAAGTAATCAAAGTTTTAATGTAGTGCGGAAGGCTAAAAAAGGGAATTCGGTTTATTTTGCCGGGAGTGCAGGAATAATGGGCAAGTTGGAACAGTAAAGCGACCTGCCCGCCAGTAAAAAGACAAATAAACGGAATTTTTATTTTGAAGGTTCAAGCTCTTTTTTATCAACGATTATATTGGTGATCTTGTCAATATCGAATATTAATTTCCTGATAAATTCCAGGTGCGCATACTTCTCATCACCATATTTTTTGTCAACTGCTGCTCGTTTAATTTCATAATCTTCGCTGGGATTATTATTTTCATTGAGTTTATCCAGGCTATTCTGAAGCTTATCAATGGAGGATTCCAGAGGTTTAATAAATTCTTTTAGAATGGTCGTTGGTAGTTCCATCATTTCAGAAGATAGGCTTGCCACATTTGAAGATAAAAGGTTATTCAATACAACAAATTCATAAATTTCATTTTTATGCATTTGCTTGTTTTTGGGTTCACTTTGCATGCGATGTAAAGCCGCGGAAAGGTTGGCAGTGCTCACAAATAATTCTTTACGCACTACTTTATAATCAAGAGACATTGTTTCTTTTCCTGAATAAAGGTCTCTTAACTTTTTGAGAAAATGAATATTAGCTTTTAGCACATTTGCCATATAATTTTGCAACTGCGAAGATTCCCAGATGGGAAATAAAAAATAACTTCCAAGAGCGGCCAATACTGAACCGATGGCGGTGTCCATAAGCCTTTCGCTGGCAACATTCAAAGCGCCCAGCCCGAGAAAGTGAAAAAGAATTAAAACGTATGGAGTAAGAAAGACAACCATCACGATATAATTCAAGGTTTTGAAGGTATAAGTGCCCAACATAAAAAAAATCAGCAGGCAAAGAAGTATGACTTTGTCATGAATAAAGAAAAGCAACAGTAATCCAAGAATTCCACCACCAATGGTTCCCAGCAATCTGTCTGCATTCTTTTTTTTGGTAAGGCTAAATGCCGGCTTAAGAATGATAATGATCGTCATTAAGATCCAGTAGCTGTGATTGCCGTGCAGAAACAATTTAGAGAGAATAAATCCTACTCCGCAGGTGATCATTACTCTTAAAGAGTGCCGGAAAATGGAAGAGTCGAACGCCAGGTTATTTTCAAAAACTTTCCAACTGATGGTTTGGTGAGATACAAATCTTCTATATTCACCGCGGCTTCTCAATTTCTTTTTTCTTACAACGTCTTCATTAAAATATTCCGAAAGGTGATCAATTTTATTTTTGAGATTTAGCAGGTTTGAAAAAACTTTTTCAGGGGCCATCATATTTCTTTTTAATGAAAGAATCTCAATTCTCTCTTTGAGAGATTTCATTTCTTCCTCCACTTCGCTCTGCTTTCTATAAGGACCGTTTGCCTGGATAGCTTCACCGATATGATTTAATTCAGCCACGAATTCTTTTAATATTAAATACACTTCATTTAATACGCCTGTCCGGGCAAAATCTTTTCTTAGTTCTTCGTAATCATAACCCGAAGCCATTATTTGTTCGAACAGATCAACTATATCAACAAAAGTCAATACCAGCATGCGTCCTGTAAGTGTTGACTCTTTTAGTAAAGCCCTGTTTTTAAACAACAACTCCCTGGTCTCGTTTTGTTTTTCATTGACTACCACTTGTTGATCCAGCATTTTTTGATATTGTTCCTTTAGGTCTGAATCAACGTTGAACATTTCTGCTTTTATCAATAAATAATTAGCTGTTTCCCGAACGCAATCGCCCACCGTCCTTTGGGCAGGCCGGTAAGGGGTGATTCGAAATAATAAAAGGGCGACCAGCATATACCAAACACCGCCGGCAAGTATTAATACACTTTCTTTCACGACGTCATGGAACGGGATTACTTTGGTCATTTGCAGAATCATTATCAGGAGGGCTGCAAACCCTATAGCATTGGCACGATTTCCGAAAACCGAAAACATGGTAAAGACAAAAGAAGCGGAGAGGATAAGAATTCCTAAAGTAAGAGGATTGTGATTCAAAAAACCCGTAAGAAGAGCACTTATAAAAACGAAAAGGTTGCAAAAAAACATCCCGTTTTTTTTATGTACCACGGGGCCGGGCCCATCACTGATGCTTACGCACAGTGCGCCCAAAGACATTGCCAGCCCCGTTTCCAGGTCTCCCAGGTAGGCAAAGACAAGGGCGGGAATTATAATTTCCAAAGTGATGCGAACACCGTCTGAAAAATATTGGCTAAAAAGGAAGTATCGTATTTGCTGGGATTTTTCCATGTATTGTCAATACAAAGAAAGAGAAAAATGACTGGCTTTTTGCCGACGCACATTAATATAAAATAGAAAAAGGCATTTTTTGTTTATCCACTGTTGATTGGGGAAAATCAATTTAGCACGTTTGCTTCTTTTTTTGTTTCTATATTTTCCTGCTCTCTTATTTTTTCCCATCCCCCTAAAACATTCCTTAGGTTATGGTAACCCTGGCGCTTAAGCAGTGAAACTGCGATAACACTTCTGTAGCCACTACGGCAATGGACATAAATATTCTGGTCTTCCTCCAATTGAGCGATCTGGGCAACATCTGTCATTTCCTCCAAAGGTAAATTTACTGCATCTTTCACATGGCCGTCTGCAAATTCGTGAAATCTGCGTACATCCAACACCGTTAGACGATCATCGAATGGTATATCCATGGACAGTTCGTCGGCATCCACATTTATAAGAAGGTCAATTTTTTCTCCTTCTTTTTCCCAGGTTGAATAGCCTCCACTTAAATAACCATCCACATTTTCAAAGCCAACACGCGCCAACCGCACTACTGTTTCTTCTTCTTTTCCCTGTTCACTAACCAACAGAATAGGTTTGTCAAATGGAAGCAGGCTTCCGGCCCATTCAGCAAATCTTCCATTTAAACCAATAAAAATGGAGCCCGGAATAAATCCATCAGAGAAAACTTCAGCATTTCTTGTATCAAGAACAATGGCTTCGCTTTCCATTTTCTTTTTAAATTCCTTTATAGAAAGTTCCTTCAATCCTTTTGCTTTTATTTCTTCAAGGTTAGAATAGCCTTCCTTGTTAATTCTTGCATTGACAGGGAAATAGGCTGGAGGTTCGGTAAGATCTTTTGTTACAACTTTCACGAATTCTTCTTTTGACTGAAGATGCATGGCGTAATTAGATTGCTTTTCTTTGCCGATAGTGCTCTGGGTTTCAGGACCGATATTTTTGCCACAACTACTTCCGGGGCCATGCGCTGGATACACAATCACGTTGTCGGGCAAAGGCATTAATTTATTTTGAATTGAATCGTATAGAATTGAAGCCAGTTCTTGATTAGAAAGATTGCCGCTACTCAAGTCAGGCCTTCCTACGGTTCCAACAAATAAAGTGTCACCGGTAAAAATGCAGTGTGGTTTCCCTGATTCATCCTTCAAAAGATAGCAAGTGGATTCTAAAGTGTGGCCTGGGGTATGAATAACTTCTAAAGTAATATTCCCCATTTTAAACTCTTCACCATCGTTGGCGAGATGGAATTTAAAATTAGCTTTAGTACTGGGGCCATAGATAATAATAGCGCCCGTTTGCCGGGCCAGGTCTAAATGCCCGCTTACAAAATCAGCATGAAAATGTGTTTCAAAAATATATTTGATAGTGGCGTTATGCTCTTTTGCAATTTGAATATAAGATCCGGTATCCCTTATCGGATCTATTATTGCAGCTTCACCATCGCTTTCGATGAAATAAGAAGCTTCGCTTAAACAGCCTGTATATATTTGTTGTAAGTGCATAAGATTAGGTTTAAAGAAACAGCCATATTTATTCAGAATTAATAAATATGGCTGAAATTTCTTATAAAAACTCAGTAATCACTATTTGGAAAATTCGTGAATTTATCCAACAAGTTCTTTAACAAACTTATTGATATCCGCGATACGATCTTCGTTGATAGTGTAAAAAATAAATTTTCCTTCGCGAACTGTGTTCACAATATCTGCTTTGCGTAAAATAGCGAGATGCTGGGAAGCAACAGATTGCTCAAGACGTAATTTTACATAGAGTTCAGTAACAGTAATTCTCTTGTGTTCATCAATAGTTTTAAGAATTTGCTGTCGTAGTTTGTGATTAAGGGCTCTTAAAACAAGAGCGGCTTTCTTAATCTTTAAATAATCCATATTCTTTAGAGCGTCACTTTCATTAGTGTGCTCCAGTCTGTTGGTTTCATAACCTTGAGCTGTGAGTGTCATGTCTAATTAGATTTTAATGATAATTAATGTTTTTCAAAAGAATTCAATTTCTCACAGCAAAGGTACGTATTGTAAATAGATATAGTCTGTAACAAAATATTAAAATAAATTTCCTTTTTAGCTAATTTTGGCGGTTGTGTAAAATTCCTTAACATATAAGGGGTTTGCGTTTACAACATTTTCAAAATTATTTCTTTTAAATTTATTCCAGCCATATTCCGCCAGTGATGCCGAAGAAATATCGGATAGAATATGATTTAAATCCGGGCGGGAATTTCCCATTAATTTCTTAAACTTTTCAGCGCCACTTCCAAAATAAAATAGTGGAATACCTGATGGAAGATCCTGGAAACTTCTTTCATCCAAAACCATAGCGGTTGGTGGTTTTATTTCCTTTAATTCGCTATTATAAACCGCAGTGAAAACTTCCATCCTTCTCGCCTCGATCATCGGGCAGAAAAGCGCCATTTTATCCTTATCCTTGTAGTTCTCAATGGCCGAAAACGCCATCAGCTCTAACGAATTATACATCATCAAAGGTATATTCAAAGCAAAGCACAAGCCTTTCGCGGTGGCTAATCCCACCCTGATGCCTGTATAGGAGCCCGGTCCGCCTGTTACGCCAACCGCTTTTAACTCAGAAATATTGATGTCATTCTCATCTAAAATATTTTTAATGGCTGTATGTAAAAAGCCAGCATGCTCTTTTTGTTTGGGATTAATTGAAGTGCTTACAATTCGGTTCTCATTGCTGATATTTATTATCGCTTTTTCCGCTGTTGTATGGATGTTCAGGATATAATTCATTATTAAACTCTTTTTGTTGTTTCTAAATACAATTTTTTTAGTGCCGGGGCCGGCTGGTATCGTTCTTCTTTTTCTGCTAACTTTTGCAGCAAAAGATAAATCTTTTCAATGCCGATTTTTTCTGCCCATTCAAAAGGTCCGTTTGGGTAATTGGTTCCAAGTTTCATCGCCATATCAATTTCTTCTAAGGTGCTGATATTTTCTCCGAATGCAAAAAATGCTTCATTTACGATCATGCTGATCACTCTTCCAGATACAAAACCCGGCTCATCTTTTACAAAGATTACTTTTCGGTTGAGCATTTCAAAAATCAATTCACTTTTATTTTCGTCACTGGAAACTGCTTCCCACAAAGGTCTTTCAAGAAATCCGGGCCATGCATTTACCCTTCCTACATTTGCTGAATAGCCGGATTCTGAAAGCGTCTCAGATACTTTGTTTACAAACACCGGTTTGCCCTCTAATTTTTGCAGATCAACCTCCTCCTCCCTGAATAAAATAAAATAGGCATCATAATTTATTGATGGATCAAGATCTGTCATCGCGGATGCAAAAAATACTGAAGAATCTCCGGCGGCAGGTTTTGCCAATATCTCTTTCTTCTGCTCCTCATCCGCAAGTATAAAAATATTCATACTGTATTTTTTGCAAAAATAGGTTTGTTAGTTGATGGAAAGTTTTGCAACTTTAGACTTTTCAAATAAAAAGTATGAGTAAAACGACCATTAACACGCCTGGTGCGCCGGAACCAATCGGGCCTTACAGCCAGGCGGTAAAAGCAGGAGGGTTTTTATTTTTATCAGGACAAATCGCTTTGGTGCCGGGCACTTCGGAATTAAATAATTCAGATATCACCCAGGAAACCAGGCAGGTGATGGAAAACTTAAAAGCCGTGTTGGATGAGGCGGGATCTGACTTTAGTAATGTCGTAAAGACTTCCATATTTTTAAAGGACATGGCTTCATTTGGAGAAGTGAATGCAGAATATGGGAAATATTTTGAGAAGGATTTTCCGGCAAGAGAAACGGTGGCAGTGAAAACTTTACCCAAAGAAGTAAACGTGGAAATCAGTATGATCGCTTTCACACAGTAAACCAACCTGCCTACCGGCAAAGGCAGGCAAATAGTTGATATTTTTGTTTTAAAGCAATCGTAGCTTTGGAAATTAGTAAACAGAAAAAAAAGGACTTGAACAGGCAGATAATTATAACCTCAAAGGCACACAAATTTTTAACAGAATCGCTTCAGAAGAAAGGGTATTCAGTTCTTATTACTGAAAAGATCACTTATGAAGAATTAATTTCAATCATCAGCCAGGCAGAAGGATTAGTAGTAACAACGAGAATGCCCATTGACAAACCTATGCTGGATAAAGCCACACGGTTAAAGTGGATAGGCAGGCTGGGAAGCGGGATGGAACTGATAGATGTGGAATATGCAGAGTCCAAAGGCATTAAATGCGTAAGCAGCCCGGAAGGCAACCGAAATGCAGTAGCAGAACATGAGCTGGGTTTATTGCTGAATCTAACTAATAAGATTTCCTCCAGCTTTGAAGAAATTAAAGACAGAAAATGGATCAGGGATGCCAACCGGGGAACAGAACTGGAAGGCAAAACCATCGGTATTATTGGATTTGGAAATACGGGTTCTGCATTTGCCAAATTGCTTGGATGCTTTGATGTGACGGTGCTTGCGTATGATAAATATAAATTCGGATTCAGTAAAGGCTACGTGAAGGAAGCCAATTTTGAGCAGGTTTGCCGTTATTCCGACGTAATAAGTTTCCATGTGCCACTGACGCAGGAAACGCAACACATGGCGAATGAGTCATTTTTTAATTCATTGGAAAGATCGCCTTTTTTCCTGTCCACCTGCCGCGGAAAAGTGACGGATACGACCGCTTTGATCACTGCTTTAAAAAATAAAAAAGTGGCTGCTGCGGGCCTGGATGTAATGGAAAACGAAAAATTCGACACCTATTCAAAAGAGGAAAATCAGAGGCTAAGTTGGTTATTAACCCAAACGAATGTAATTTTAACTCCTCATATCGCGGGTTATTCCCATGAAGCATTTTATAAAATGGCAGAAGTGCTTTTGGGAAAATTAGGCTTGAAATAGAATTTAATCTTTCTTATATTTGTGATCATACAACGTCTTAGTCATTCTGGGACGTTGTATTTTTTTTCACATCACGTATCGTTTTAAAATTAAAATATAGGTTATGAGCCAGGTAAATTACGTAACAAAGGATACATTTGACCGCATGCAGGCAGAGCTGCAAAACATGAAATCTGTTGACAGACCTGCAGCTTCTAAAGCAATTGGGGAAGCCCGTGAAAAAGGCGATCTTAAAGAAAACGCGGAATATGACGCCGCAAAAGAGGCACAGGGAATGCTTGAGGCTAAAATAAAACAATTAGAAACGATTATTGCCACTGCGAAGATCGTTGATGAAAGCACTATTGATACAAGCAGGGTTTCTATTCTTACCAAAGTAACCCTTACCAACATAGATACTAAAAAACAGGTGAGTTATCAGATTGTTTCCGAAAAAGAAGCCAACCTGAAAGAAAAAAAGATCTCAGCTAATTCGCCTATTGGCAATGGTTTGCTGGGAAAGTCAGTAGGCGATGTCGCTGAAATAAAAATTCCTGCAGGGCTTATTAAGTTTAGGATTGACGAGATAACAGCGTAGAAGGCAAAAGGCTTGATGCAAAAGGCGAAAAGCTTAATGCAAAAGGCAATAAAAAAAGTAGCTATGACGATTTTCAGTAAAATAATTAAAGGAGAAATTCCTTCTTATAAGATTGCGGAAAATGAGAAGTTTTTTGCTTTCCTGGATATAAATCCGTTGGTAGAAGGACATACATTAGTCATTCCTAAAATGGAAGTAGATAAATTTTTGGATATGCCGGAAGATTATCTTTCAGAAGTTTTGCTTTTTGCAAAACCAATTGCAACGGCTATTGAAAAAGCCTTTCCTTGCGAGCGCTGTGGCCTCAGCGTTGTAGGTCTTGAAGTGCCTCATGCGCATTTGCATTTGATTCCACTAAATACTATGGACGATATAAATTTTACCAGAAAAAAGCTTTCACCAACAAAAGAAGATTTAAAAATCGCGCAGGAGAAAATTTTAGCTGAATTAAAATAAAATAGAACCCGTCCAGTAAACGAAGAAATTCCCTGTTTTTTTATTT
>JBDTKU010000120.1:0-6625 GCA_039935135.1 Ginsengibacter sp.
AATCAAGGATTGCAACTCCAATTTAAAGATGGCAAGAAATTACTAATCGGCACTCAAAAGCCTAATGAATTACAGGAAGTGATCAATAAATTCCATTCGCAGTAAACCAATAAATAAGCAGGATTCTTATTTTGTAGAATCTTGAAAAAAGCCGCGAATGGCCCTGGCAGCAATCCATCCGCTCGTCCACGCATGTTGGAAATTAAACCCGCCCGTAATTCCATCCACATCTAAAATTTCTCCCGCGAAAAACAGGCCGTCAACCAATTTACTTTCCATCGTATTTGCATTGACTTCACTGAGATTTATTCCCCCGGCTGTTACAAATTCTTCTTTGAAAGTCGTTTTTCCTTTTACATGAAATGATTGCGAGCAAAGTTGTTTAGCCAACAAATTCTGCTGCTTGGAAGGAAGATCAGCCCAACGAATTTCTAAATTAATTCCACATTGCTGCAAATGATATTCCCACAAACGTTGTGAAAGATCAAAAGGATTTTTATTGGTCATTTTTTTAGAAGCAAATTCATTCCTTATCGATTTCAATTTTTCCAGAATAGAATTTTCGTTATATCCGCTAAGCCAGTTGACTGAAATAAAAAAATCATAGTTCATTATTGGAAGTTCCTTTGCAGCAAAGGCAGATAATTTTAAAACTGCGGGGCCGCTTAATCCCCAATGGGTAATGAGCACCGGACCCTTTTGAGAAAATTTAGTCCCATTAATTTTCACTTGCGCATTATCAACAGAAATTCCCATTAATTCAGAAATGGGATTTTTGGGAATATTAAAGGTAAACAGAGATGGAACAGGGCTTTCAAAAGAATGGCCCAAATCTGACAACCAGTTATATTGAATCAATTTAGGAAATCCACCACTGGCTACGCACAACCAATCAGCCTCTAAAATAGTTCCGTCCTTTGAGAATATTTGAAAGACATTATTATTTTCAATCCTGGGTTTTTCAATCTTTACAATTTCCCGGTTCATTAAAATTTCTACATTATATTTATTAGCTTCCTGCAAAAGGCAATTCACAATTGTTTCGGAAGAATTGCTTTCAGGAAACATTCTTCCATCGCTTTCAGTTTTTAATTTTACATTTTTATTTTTAAACCATTCAATGGTATCTGTGGTAAAAAAATGATGAAACGCCTGCTTTAAAAACTTTTCTCCTCTCGGATATTTTTTGATCATTTCAGAAATGCTGAAACAGGAATGAGTAACGTTACAACGTCCGCCGCCACTCACTTTTACCTTGCTCAATAATTTCCCCGTTTTTTCAATGACAAATACTTTTAGTCCCGGATTATTTGCGGCGGCATTAACCGCGCAAAAAAATCCTGCCGCTCCTCCCCCGATAACTATTAATTTTTTTTGTTGCATTATATCAGCAGAATCCAATGAAAATTATTTTATGATTTTTTCAATATGTGTTAACCGTCCGTCTGACGTCATTCCTTCAATAATCACCCTGAATTCACCGGTAAAATCATTGTTGAAAAAAGTGAGATCTACTTTCTTTTGTTCAGGCGTAGTGATGACGGTTGGATTCCAATATAAAGTGGTCCTCAAATCCTTTTTATCGTCTGTTGAAAGCGTATCGTAATCGGGAGAATAAAATTGACGAACAACCGTATAGCCGTTCACCTGGTCGTTGTTCAATCCTTTGATATAAGATATTGGCTGACCATCTGAACCGCTTTTTGTATAAATAACTATTGCGCCGCCTGTTCCACTTCCGGCTCCTCCAACAAATCCGGGGCGGAAAACTTTTATGTAGGCAACGTTTGCAACTGCCAGGGATGAAACCACATCATAGGTTGTCTGCATTTCATTTAAATATAAGGCCGGGCCATTTTCACCGGATCGGTTTCTCATCCACAAAAATTTCCCTCCCTGGAAATAGAGAGAAGGCACCTTTCCCTGGATGTAACTTACAATGTCTGAATAACTATTGGCCAATGGATCATCTAACAAATCCAGTTCCGTAGCATTTCCTTTCTTGAAAAGTCCGGAAGTATATTTATTATTTACCTGTTGCAGTTTAGACGTTATTTTGGATCTGATTTCAATATTTTCCAAAACTTTTCCTTTAAAATATTTCATTTGCTCCTCCGCTTCCTTACTCAGTTGCAGATGGTAACGATTGCCTGAACTGTCATCAAAATAATTATTAGAAGGAGAAGGAGCTTCAAAGTAATTCGAAAAAGGAGGAAGCACTCCCGGCATAAATTGAACAGAGATTTTGGTCAATGCTTTTTTGCCAGCAAAATCATAAAAGATATGGGCGGTGTCAAAAAGAATTAAAGAAGGATCATTGAAAAATCCATTCGGCTCAACAGGAATCGTAAAGGATTCCGTTCCGGAATTTTTCTGAGTAATCATTAAGATAATATCTCCTGCTTTTTTTAATTGTTGAGGTGTGGCACCTATTACCTTTCCTGACAAAGACAGGTAAGAGGTATCTCCTGGATATTTAATTTCAGGAAATTTTCCCTGGACTACTTTGTTCCAATCAAACCGGCGCCAGCCATGGGTAAGCATTACAAGATCGAGTTGTTGTGCAACGGAATCGCTATTGTTTAAAAAATAATACTCAGGGTCGAAAACTTTTCCCTTCAATTCACCCGTTAATAAAAGGTGGGAAATAATATTATCATCGTTACCGGATTCTAATTTTGCATCCGTAACTGAAACTGAAAAATCCGCAACTATATTTGCAGGTACAGATAATTCAATATCATTCTTTGAACGCTTCTCTAATCCCTTTTTCACCACACTCACTTCCGGATTAAATAAATAATCTTCATTACTGACATAGGTAATCCTTTCTGCAAGTGGTTTCCATTGCTCATCAAAAACAGTGATTGTCAAAATACCACCTGGCAAAGCGGTAGTAGGAATCGATCCCTCTGCTTTGCCGTGCTCAAGTGGCTCATCCAGTTGAAATACTTTTTGCCGATACATAGTGCCCAATATATGAACTGCATTTAAAGCTGAGTTAGAGGAAGACTTAACAAGAAAAATCCGGTTACTACCGGATAAGGTTACACGCAATCCTGCTCCTGCACTTTTAATCTCCGGCAACTGCGAGATATAAGAGTTTCCATTTTCATCTTCCCATGAGGCTGCAAAAGTTTGACCTTGTTGGGGGAAAATAAAAAAGTAACCCATTCCGTCATGAATAATTTTCAGGCTATCTATGAAAGAACCGGTATTATCTTTTATAACACCTTTAATATTAATAGGCCTTCCATATTGATCATTGGCTTTAAAAGCAATTTTATTCGTCATTCCTGCAATGGCATCGCCTCCTTCCGGAAAGAAATTTAATTCAGGTATTAATTTAATTTTTGAATTTGAATTTTTTTCATCCGATAAAATCCTCAGATCGTGGTTGTATAAAAAAGCAGACTCAAAATTCAACATCCATTTAGTGTAGGCTTTTACGTGAATTAAATGGCCTTTATAATTCGAAGGGATTTCGAACTGACCAAAAGTAGAAGCATTCTCCACCGCGCAAACACTATGTAGCAAAACATTTCCCTTTTCACCAATCCAGTCAACATATACCGTCTTACTCTCATCGTCGGGGAACATCCCTTTCATAATATAATCCTTAAACCAAATAGTTTCTCCGGGAGCATAGGAAGTCTTGTCATACTGTAAATACATTTTTTCCTGGCCATAATCCCTGGCATAAATTGCCAAAGTAGAGTCAATATTTTGAGCCGAGGAATTTAGAAAAACAAAAAGGAAAGCAGCAGCATTTAAAAGGTATTTCATTTATATTAAATTTAAAAACCACAATAAAGGTAAAGTATAACTGTTTTGAATAACGGTTACCGAAACCAATAATTATTGTTAAATCGGTTAAATATCTAAAGAGATTATGAGTCTCAAAACTAAATAACCGGCCAAATAATTTCATTTATTCCATCTCAAAATTTTATTTTCTAATCTCCACGATCTATATTTTAATAGATAAAAAAAGAAAACCCACCTTTTTAAAAGTGGGCCTTAATATTCTGATACTGTTCTTATAGGATTAATATCTATACATTTCAGGTTTATACGGACCTGCCTTCGGAATATTTAAATAAGCGCTTTGCTTGTCCGTAAGTTCATCCAACACCACACCAATCTTTTTCAAATGTAAACGTGCCACTTTTTCATCCAGATGTTTCGGAAGCACATAGACTTTGTTTTCATAATTTTCTGAATGAAGCCATAATTCCATTTGAGCCAAAACCTGGTTAGTAAAGGAGTTGCTCATTACAAAACTTGGATGGCCGGTAGCGCAACCTAAATTCACCAAACGCCCTTCTGCCAAAACAATCACATCTTTTCCATCAATCGTATATTTATCTACTTGTGGTTTGATAGTATCTTTTGTATCACCATAATTTTTGTTCAACCAGGCAATATCAATTTCGATATCGAAATGACCAATGTTGCAAACGATTGCTTTGTCTTTCATTTCTTTGAAATGGTCCCCGGTAATCAAATCGCGACAGCCGGAAGCGGTAACAATAATGTCAGCTTCTTTCACCGCATCAATCATTTTCTTCACTTCAAATCCGTCCATTGCAGCCTGCAAGGCACAAATAGGATCGATTTCAGTAACGATTACTCTTGCTCCAGCTCCACGCAAACTTGCGGCAGAACCTTTTCCAACATCTCCGTAACCACCAACGACAGCGACTTTCCCAGCCATCATAATATCAGTCGCTCTTCTTATCGCATCTACCAAACTTTCTTTACAACCATATTTATTATCGAATTTCGATTTGGTAACAGAGTCATTAATGTTGATAGCAGGAATCGGCAAAGTGCCTTTTTCCACTCTTTCGTACAGCCTGTGAACTCCGGTTGTTGTTTCTTCAGACAAACCTTTTACATGCTGAATTAATTCGGGATATTGATCAAAAACCATGTTGGTCAAATCTCCGCCATCATCCAAAATCATATTTAAAGGACGGTCTTCACTTCCAAAAAATAAAGTTTGTTCGATACACCAATCGCTTTCTTCCTGGGTTTGTCCCTTCCATGCAAAAACACCTATTCCAGTAGCGGCAATCGCAGCAGCAGCCTGATCTTGTGTAGAAAAAATATTACATGAACTCCATTTTACTTCCGCACCTAATTCCACCAATGTTTCAATAAGTACGGCAGTTTGTATGGTCATGTGAAGACAGCCTGCAATGCGTGCTCCTTTTAAAGGTTTTTCTTTTCCGAATTCTTCGCGAAGCGACATCAGGCCCGGCATTTCTGCTTCCGCTAAACTGATTTCTTTGCGGCCCCAATCTGCAAGATTGATATCTTTCACTTTATATGTAAGGCTAAAGTCAATCTTATTTTTTGTAATTGATGACATAATTTTTATTTTATTTTTTAAAGTGCAAATTTAGTAATATTAGAATAAAATACTAAGGCATCCTGTAACTTTAGGATATATTTGAACCTATTATCCATTAAAAAGAATAAACTACTAATTGAGCATGAAATCGCAAAGCCCAAAAGAAGAATCACTCACTGCTTCTTACGTGCCTGATAAAAAAGATCTTTTGATTTTAAAATTATTACAGCAAAATGCAAGAATAACGGTGAAAGAAATTTCTCAAAAAATTCATTTGAGTACCACTCCGGTGCACGAACGAATTAAGCGAATGGAAGAATCAGGAATTATAAAACAGTATGCAACTCTCGTAGATAATACCAAAGTGAAAAAATCCCTGATGGTGATTTGTTACGTTTCGTTAAAGCAACATGGAAAAAACGCAGGAGCTAAATTCATAAAAGTAATTAATGAAATGAACGATGTAATTGAATGTTTTAGCATCTCAGGAGAATTTGATTTTATGCTAAAAGTAGTTTGCGAAGACATGAACGCCTATTACGATTTTCATGTAAATAAATTAAGTGAAATTGAGAATGTGGGCCACGTTCAAAGTATTTTTGTGATGGGAATTATTAAGCAAACTCACCAGGTGGTTTGGGACGAAGTTTAATTATTGTATTGAATTATTGTTGAATAGTTGAGTGGTTATATTGCTGTTTAAAAAATAAAAATCAATATTATTTATTTGTTTACTGTAAAATTCATTATAAAAACAATGATACCAAAAATCAATAATTATTAATTTAAATGAACCTAAAAGACATTGCCAATTTCCGCCTCACTTCACAGCAAATAATAAACTCTGAATTGAAATCATCGGCAAAAATAGCAGGCTGGATGGGCGCTATGCAGTCACAGGATTTCAACATGGCCAAATGGGCAATTGCGCTCAGGTTAGAAAATGTTTTCCAAAAAGATATTGAGGCTGCAATCAATTCCGGTGAAATTATCAGGACGCATGTTTTAAGACCGACATGGCATTTTGTATCTTCCAATGATATTTATTGGATGCTGGATTTGACCGCACCAAAAATAAAAGCTTCGATGAAAGGAAGGCTTAAACAATTAGAATTGACCGAAAGTGTTTTAAAGAAAGTAATAAAACCATTCAGAAAGTTTTAGCGAAAAACCAATTTGCCACACGCAAAGAACTCGTATCTCAATTGAACAAAGCAAAAATACCAACCGATGAAAACCGCGCTTCACACATTTTTCTAAACGCCG
>JBDTKU010000121.1:0-24197 GCA_039935135.1 Ginsengibacter sp.
CAATTGGCCCGAAAGCGTATTTACTATAAAATATCTTTCATAATATATTCTCTTCGATAGTTAATTTGAAATTATGAATGTCAAATGGCTTTTTCAGAAAAGCATTTGCATTAACTCTTTCGCTGATTTTTTCAATCTCGTCGTTCGCTGAGAAAAGAACTACGGGTATGCCTTTGGTCTTCTCATTTTCATGCATGCATTGTATAGCGTTTTCGCCCCCGATTGTTGGAATCCATAGGTCCATCAATATTAAATCTGGTTGTATTTTATCAATATCTGAAATGATATTTTCGCAGTTTGGAACGGTTTCAACCCGGTAATTTGCTGAATTTAGAATAGTCTTGCAAACATCAAGAATTTCCAGGTCATCGTCGTAAATTAAGACACATTTCTTTTCCATTCAGAATATATTTTATTTGGGGGTGAAGTGGATGTTTATATTTTATGGTTAATTAGAAAATTTAAAATTTTCTTTCAGTGTTCCTCTTTTTTTGCATTTAATAAGCCAGAAAAAAGAGCAGAAATTAATGATAACCCACCATTTTTGAAGAGGAGAGACAACCTTCCTTCGAAGTGTTACATGATGAAAATGCGGCACCAATCATTAATACCAATAATAGCGAAATGAAAATCTTTCTCATAAATTATGCTTTTGTTAGTAAATTGATTAAATAATGGAAATGGAATTTTGGAAGGTTTCCAGGAGGATTGGTGGCAACGGGGACAAGATAGGCAGTTTTTTGAATATAACATAAAAATATTTTAATCCCTGGCATGAGAATATAAAGCTGGGGGAAAACAAATGTTTATTCAGAAAAGAAAGAGAAGTATTTTCCGGAAAGGGTGTCGGATTTATTTGAATACATTATATTTTTCCATCGTGGACTGGATAAATAAGATTACATGGACAGCGATGAGGATTTCACAGACAATTTCTTTGACAATCATAGGTGTAGAATTTCAGGTTAGATAAAAAATATTCTTGTTCAAAAAAAGAAACGCTTCTTTTTTGAAATTATTATGTGACTATTTTCCTCGATATGGTATTTCTTTTCTTTTAAGGTATTCTTTTAAAAGTTAAAAGCCCTTGATTAAATCAAAGACTTTTACAATTTATCGTAGGTGAAACTGAACCCCCGCTTGTAGGTTTAAAGAATTGAGATCTGTAAATCCGTTTCTATTATAAGGCGCGTAATCGTAATTAGCCGCTATATTTATTCCGGAAGTGCCCGTTTTTTTGAAAGGAATCAGCAGGCCTACGCCGCCTTCAGCGCGAAAACCGAGGTTGGATTGGCCGCTTCCAAATTCGCCATAATATTGTTTATTACTAACGATATTTCCTCCTGCAGCCAATGATACATAAGGTTTCAAAGTTGATTGCAGAGTTGGGAAATATTTTGCCTTAATTAAAATTGGAGTGGTTTGTATTGAATTGCTCAAAACTGCAGAAATATCCTGCGTATTACTTAAGTGATAAAGAGCTCTTGGATATTTTTGATAATAATCCTGGAAGCCAAATGACAAACCAGCTGACCAGTTTTCAGAAAAAGGATACATTAAACTCGCCCTAAAGCCCCGGGGAGAATTATTGCTCACCAGGTCTTTTTTAAAATGAGTGGTAGGAATGCTATAATTATAATTAAGCGTAAGGTTTAATGGCCTGTTTTGCGCTGTGGCCGGCAAGTAAAAACACATCAGAACTATAGCCGATGTAATTATTTTTTTAATATCTTTCATTTTAAATGAGTTTATTTGTTTAAATACGGAGATTGATCAAACAAGGCTTTTACCTGGCTGTCTGCTACTGAAGAATTTAGTATTCCAGAGCCACGGATCAAACCGGTCCAGATGACATTGATATTCTTGTTTTCCGCTACGTTTTTCAAATCGAGGATATCCACTGAAAGAGCGCCCTCCTTCACCTGGTAAACGCTGTAAGCATACGGAATGTAATATCTATATCCGGGATAGCCCCAATAATACGGATCCCAATAGCTGCCATAACCGCCCCAGTAATCTCCGTAAGAGATCACGCCGGTTGACGTATTTATAATATGAGTTACATCAACGCCAAGGTCGGGATTGTCTTTCTTTGAAACCAGCGTATATCCTGCCTGGTTCATGTACTTTTTCACTGCGTCAATATATGCCTGGTCCATATCATTTAATTCACGTGCTGATTTACCGTTTTGAACTATCGCGACCGAATCAGAAATACTGTACGTGTTAAAATTTGTGAAATTGGTAGAAGAATCATGATCAGTGATATATATCCTGGATTCTTCATTGGTTAAATTTGACACCGGATCTTTAGTGCAACTGGTGTATAAAACAGCGCAGCTTACTAACCCGGAAATCATAATTATTATTTTTTTCATAGCGTAAATAATTTATTATTTTTCGTACAAAGGCCATACCTGACATGATGGTTGAGCATTAAAGAAATCTTAAGATTAAATTTATCCGGACTTATTTAAGGTTTTATTTAATTCTCATGGCGGAATTGCCTCAAAGTATTGATGGGAATCGGTTCTGTCTCAATTGCGAAATAATTGTTGATCAAAAAGTTTTAACCAAAGAATAATAATTCATCTTACTCCATATAAAATAAAAATCAGTATTATTTGTTAGTTTACTGCAAAAAAAAGACCTGCAGTTTTTGTTGCTGCAGGTCTTTAATATAAACTAAAAATTAGCGTTTAAAACCAACTTCCCGTCCATCTTTCTCCTAACTTGTTGCCCATCTTTCGTTTCCTTCTTTTTGCTTTTGCGTTATGGATAAACATGGTAACAAACATAAGAGGAATGAACAAAATTGTTAACGGCGGAATTCCCATCATAGATATCCATCTTCCGCCGAACTGCCTGCGCATCGGGCGTTTCAGCCTTTCTGCAATGAGATACATGCTTGGAACCATTATCAGTGTCATGAAGAAAGCGAAAGCCAAACCAAAAATGATGGTCCATGACAATGGTTTCCAGAAAACGGCGCTGTCTCCTCCGAAGAAAATTTGAGGGTTCAATTCTGAAAATGTAGTTACGAAATTAATATTAAACCCAATCGCCAAAGGAATCAGTGCGAATATTGCCGCAAGTGCAGTAAGCATTACAGGGATGATCCTTATCTTTCCCGCCTCGATCACCGCTTCTCTTGTTTTCATTCCACGGGCTCTTAGCTCATCTGCAAAATCTATCACGAGAATGGCATTTTTAACTACAATACCCGCCAATCCTACAATACCAATACCTGTCATAACTACAGAGATTGTCATCCCGGTTATGGAAAAACCGAGTATGACTCCAATTACGCTAAATATTATTTCGGTAAGAATGATGATGGATTTGCTTACGGAATTAAACTGTAAAACCAATATAAACAGGATCAGCATTAAAGCGATCACCATCGCTTTTCCAAGGAAAGCCCCGGTTTCGGCCTGTTGTTGGCCTTCTCCCGTTTGATTAATCGTAACTCCCTGCCCCTTTTGATTAAAGTTATTGATAGCTGTAGTGATATTTTTATTTACTTCAGTAGGAGTGTAGCCTGAGAGTACATTGGAGAAAATGGTAATTACGCGCTTCACATTTTTTCTTTTGATACTTCCCAAAGTGTTGGTGTAATCAACATCCACCACCGAACTGATTGGAATAGATTTCACTTGTCCACCGCTTGCCATATCCCTGAACACAATATTCATATTCAAAAGGTCGCTCAGATTTTTTCTCTGCACCTCATTGTTGCGTAATTGAATTTTATATTCATCCTCACCCAGTTTTATTTTTGAAACTTCCAATCCGAACAAAGCTGTTCTTATTTGTTGCCCGATCTGGGCAGTTGACACGCCTTCTATCAATGCGCGCTCCCGATTTACCTTTAGGGAAATTTCCGGGCTATTAAGATCAACGTCTAACTTTAATTCTTCTATTCCCGGAATTTGCAAACTATCCAGGTAAGATTTTAACGACGTTGCAGTGGAAGTAAGTTGGTCAAAGTCTTCGCTGGAAACTTCAATATTAATAGGAGGATCAGTGGGCGGCCCGCTGTTTTCCTGGGCTACAGAAATCTGTGTACCTGGAATTCCCTTAACTGCTTCCCGTATAGAATCCAGGTAGGGAGCCGTAGAAACTCCATTTCGTTTCTGGTATTCAACAAATGAAACCTGCACTCTTCCAAGGTTAGGCTGCGTAATATTGTTACCACTAAACGGATCAGAAGCACCTACCGCCACATTTGAAATGACACTTTCCACAATGGGATTAGGCTTTCCTGAGGAGCCTTTCAAAACTGTCTCAACTTTGTTTTCAATATTTTTTGTAATTGAATCAGTATAGTCCACGCTGCTTCCTACAGGAAGTTTGAGATAAACATAAATGAAGTTGGGATCACCTTGGGGAAAGAAAACCACCGGCACATTTCTTAGCTGAAACAAAATAATTGAAAAAACTAACAAAACAAAAGTTCCTACCAAAAGCCATACAGGCCTCCATTTCGCCGTTGCCCAGCGTAATAATTTTTCATAGTTGGTCATAATGCGTGGTAGCACATTATTCTGAAACTTATGAATAAGTGAATCAAATAAATAAGTATTTAGAACCACGATAATGGAGAAGCAAATTAGCAGGTTTCCAACAAAAGTTATATGGAATAAATCAAAAAGTATCCCTGCAAGTAAGGGAATTAAGAAAGCCTTGCTTTTGAAAATTGTCGATTTTCTTTTTGCTTCTCCTTCGGGATGATTCATGAAATCCACCGCAAAGACAGGGTTCATGATGAAGGCCACGATTAGGGATGCTGTCAAAGTAAATATGAGCATAGTTGGCAAATAGATCATGAATTTGCCAATAATACCCGGCCAGAAAAGCAGTGGAAAAAAGGGCGCTAATGTAGTAAGCGTGCCAGAAAACACGGGAATAAAAATTTCTCCCGCAGCCATTTTCGCTGATTCTGTTGAAGAAAGCTTTCCTTTGTTTTCCATGAAAATGCGGTGCGTATTTTCTATCACCACTATCGCGTCATCCACAATAATTCCTAATCCAAATAAAAGCGCGAAGAGCACAATAAAATTCAGCGTCACACTGCCGCCAACAATAAGATCTGCGGCGGGCAAAAACAGGAAGGCCACAAACATGCTGAGCGGCACAGAAAGCGCCACGAAAAAGGCATTGGTGACTCCCATAAAAAACATCAGGATCAATAGCACCAGGATAAAACCGATAACTATTGAATTCACGAGATCATTAAAAGAAGAACGTGTAGCACGGCTTTGGTCGCCAGTGACTACAACCTTTAAGTTGGTGGGCAAAGTGGTGCCCTTCATTTCCTGCACGGTCTTTTTTACCTCATCAGAAGTTTGAATTAAATTTTCTCCGGCCCTTTTAATAATGTTAAGTGTTACTACGTTTTTGCCATTCAAACGGGCAAAACTTTCACTTGTTTTTACAGTGTCTTTTATGGTAGCAATATCCTTTAAATAAATAGGAGCGCCTGTCGTGTTCCGGACAACTATTTGTGCAATGTCAAATGCATTCTTAAACTGGCCTCTTATCTGCAAAGTGCGCTTCATATTTCCAACATCCAATAATCCACCGGAAATGTCCACGTTTTCTCTTTGAACGGCGTTTGAAATGTCATCAAAAGTTACGCCGGCGCTTCGCATTTTATAATTGTCCACGTTGATCTGGAATTCCCGTTCCGGTGCGCCCACAATATCTACCCTGGTGATTTCGGAGATTTCTTCCAGCCTGTCTTTTGCGTCATCCGCAAATTTTTTCAGGCTCATCATATCATAATCGCCGCTAAGATTTATATACATTATCGGCAACTCACTAATGTCGAAATCCTGCACGTTAGGCTCCTGTGTAAGATCAGTAGGCAAATCTTTTTTCGCCTTATCCACTGCGTCTTTCGTTTTTTGCAAACCCACTTCTGTTTTTACGCTCGTTTCAAATTCAACGGTGATAATAGAATAATCCTGCAACGAGGTGCTGGTGATCTTGTTGATCTTTGCGCCCGTAATTCCCTTTAATTGCTTTTCAATCGGCTTGGTAACCAAATTTTCCATGTCCTTCGGAGAATTTCCCGCATAAACAGTTTGTACCACCACAGTAGGAATTACAATATCAGGAAACTGCTCTTTTGGTAGAGTGACGAATTGAAAAACGCCCATCATCGAAACGAATAATACGAGGAGGTAAATAGAAGTCTTGTTTTTTATAGACCAACTTGTGGGTTTAAACTCTTTATATTTTTCCTTAAAATTTTCAGTTAAGCTCATACTTATTTAATTGTGCTTTTTTGCAAAAGCAATTTTTGCATTTTTTGTTTATTTACTGTTGGTCATGATGGGTTCTCCGTCAAACAAACCCTGGAAACCCTCCGTGATCAGCTTATCACCTGGCTGCAAACCAGATTTCACTTCAATGCTGTCTCCATACAACTGGCCAATAGTTATCACTTTTTTCTGCGCCACCATTACGCTGTCTTTCTTTCCGGCGAGCAACACATATTTCCCTTCCTGCCCTGTCTGCACCGTGTTCAGCGGAACTGCGATAGAATTGGGAGCATTGTAATCCATGATCTTTACTTTAGCTACCTGGTTGGGCCTTAGATTGATACCTTTTGGCACTTTTATTTCGGCAGTAAAACCGCGCGTGGTACTCCCTATTGCCTGGCTTATAAATGAAATGGTGCCGTTGAAAGATTTGTTTACATCCGGAATCTCTACGATTACGGGTGAACCTTCTTTTATTGTACCCATATAATTTTCGGGTATGGTTAACGTGATTTTTAAGTCCGTTTCATTTACAATTTTAATGTATCCGCCAGTTAACGGACTACCATTAAATGTTTCGCCTACGTGTGCTGTGATGTCATCTACTGTTCCGTTCACATTGCTATAAACGTTGCTTTGATTGGCTTGCTCCTGGGCGGTCTTTACCTGGGCTTCAATGGCCTTTAATTGGTTCTGTAAAGTTTCAACATTCGTTTTTGCCTGTAGCAACTGCACTTCTGTGCCAATGTTTTGATTCCACAGATTTTTCTGGCGTTCATAAACCGATTGCGCAAGACCAAGCTGCGCTTTCACGCTGCCCATTTGTTGCTTCACTGCGACCACATTTTGCTGAGCCACTGCATCATCAAGCTTTAATATCAATTGGCCTTTATGTACCTTATTGCCTTGTTTTACATAAATCGCTTTTATCTGCCCCGGCTGTCCACTCGGGGTTATGTAAGAAATATTTTTCGAGTCCACGCTTCCCTGCAATTCCACGTAGTGTTTAAAATCTCCTTTCTCAACGTTTTGTAATGCCACCAGTTTTGGCGTGGCCGCAATGACAGAACCCGTATCCAGTGCTGAAATATCTTTTTGCAGATTCGCGATCTTTGTATCAATACTTTCTTTTTGTCCTTTTAATTTTTCTAATTGCTCTTTTTTAGCTTTTAACTGGGCTTCCTTGCTGTTAGAATTTACGCAGGAAGAGATAAAAGCAATCAAAAGCATACTTAAACCGATCGTTGTTATTTTTTTCATTTTTTATTATTTGAATACTTGTTATTCTTTTTTATTAAAGTTTTCCAGTCGCCTCCAGGTAATCAATTTTTGCGATGATCGCATCGTAAAGCGAACTGTAATAATTATTTTGAGCCGTCACCAGGTCAGCCTGTGCGGTGGAAATTTCCTGGTTGCTTCCTACTCCCTGTTCGTATTTTAATTTGGTAGAATTATATACTTCTTCTGCGAGGTCTATGTTTTTTTTCTGCGCGTCCATGGTGAGCAAGGCAGATCTCATATTGATTCTTGACTGTGCTACATCATTATCGATAGATTGTTTCAATTGGTCAACATTGTTGTTAAGTTTCTGTAGATTAAGCCTTGCTGAATTAATATTAGCCTGCCTTTCGCCACCGTCAAAAATCGGGATGGCTAAATTGAGACTGATGAAGGAAGAACTATACCATGGTTCCTCTTTTTTGAAAAAATTAAAAGTAGTACGTTGTGCATTCCTGTTATAATTAGCTGAAAAAGTTAGAGCCGGAATCCTGCTTAGCTGGTATCTTTTTACATTAAATGTTCCTAACTCGATTGCAGTTTCTAATTGCCGAAACTCTTTCCGGTCTTCGTAGTTATAATCCGCACCAAGAATATTTGATTTCAATTCTTCGTCAGAAAGCGTATCAGAAAGATAAAGAGAATCTCCCTGTGGAATATTCATTAATAATTTTAATCCTTCTTTTCCCGCGTCAATCTGGTTCTGTGCTTTTAATTTTTGAGTCTCAAGATTGATTAGTTGAACCTGCACTTTATTTACATCCAATTTTTCGGCAAACCCATTCTGATAAATTATTTTGGTATCATGCAACAGCTTTTCATAATTAGTAATGTTGGCATCCAATGTGGTAATTTGCCGTTTGCCCACTACGAGCTGATAATACACTTTATAAACATTGGCTGTGATTTGTTCTTTCGTAATATCAGCAATTAGCTCTGCATTTTTAATAGCAGCTTTCCGGGCCTGCAGGCCTACAAAAACCTGTCCGTCAAACACTATCTGCTGCAGGTTAGCGCCATAACTACCACTGTATTTTGTTCCAAACTTGATAGGGAAGTAAGTGCCTGCCGGACCACCTGTAAACTCTGCCGGAATCAATTGGGTAGGAATAGAAAGATAATCTGTAAACGCTACACTTCCACTAATATGAGGCAAAGCCGCAGCAGTGATTTGTTTATTTTGCTGATATTGAAGTTTAATATCGATTAAAGCATTTTTTACCTGCACTGCATTTTCCAAGGCATAATCAACGGCCTCCTTTGCTGTGAAAGAATGAATTTGTCTGGTTGAATCATTTTTCTGGGCCTTTGCACCAAAACATACTACGCTTAAAACTGAAACTACAATCAATTTGAACTTTATTTTCATCGGTAATTATTTTTTTGCCTTATTTTTTTCGGCACTTTCGTTTTGATATTTGGTTATTAATTTATACCCCTTTGGAGTTACCATTGCATAGAGGAAATACTCAATGATTTGCTGTTGGATATACACTAATGAATATTGATGCTTAGGGAAAATTTCTTCATTAAAAGCTAACATGATCAGTTCAATTCTTACTTTACAAATTATTTCAGCATTAATTTCTTCCCTGTACAATCCTTCTTCCTTTCCGCGTTCCACGTTCCTTTTCATCAGGTCAAAAAGAAAATGGTATTTGAACTCTTTGAATTTTTTAAAGGTTATTGGATGGCCTCTTTCAATATCAAACAAAATGGAAGGATTCATATTGTCCAGCATTTCCTGCAGGCTTACCATTCCGAAATAAACCTCCTGGACGGCATTGGACGCCTTGTTGCGACTATCTATGCAACAAGTTTTATTATGTTCCAACATGTTTTCAATTACCGCATCTACCAACTCATTCTTATCTTTAAAAGACTGATAGATGGTTTTTTTCGAAACCCCCAATTGAGTAGCGATCTCGTCCATTGTAACAGATTTTACTCCGTATCGCCTAAACAATTCGTCCGCTTTTTCCTTTATTCTATCTCTTAATTCCATTGGGACGCAAAACTAAGGAAACTTTTTAAGTAACAATAGTTTCCATTAATCTTTTTTTATGAAATGTAAAAATTCAGGATAAGTGGCACATCGCTTAACTTTGAAAAATCAATAATTTGTCATTATGAAAAAAACAAGTAGTTACCAGAGAATCATCCAGTATTTTTTGCAGGGATTATTAGTTCTTGGACCTGTGTCTGTCACTGTCTATTTTATTTATATTGTTTTTGAGAATATCGACAGCATACTGCGACCAGCGATAAATATTCCGGGGCTGGGATTTGTTATTATTATCGGGTTTATCCTTATCGTTGGATATTTGAGTTCCTTTTTTGTGTTAGGAAGGATATTATCGATATTAAATAAGTTTTTGGAAAAAACTCCTGGCATAAAATTGTTGTACTCATTCGTTAGAGATTTTTTTGAAGCCTTTGCAGGTAACAAAAAAAAGTTTACCCATAATGTGCTGGCTTGCGTAGATGATACCGACGTATGGCGCGTAGGATTTATTACGCAGGAAGACATGAGTATTTTTGGAATGGAAAATTATGTGGCGGTTTATTTGCCTATGGCTTATTCTGTCGCCGGAAATGTGTATATAGTGCCAAAAGAAAGAGTAAGACCTATTACTTCTATAAGTGCGTCACAGACTATGAAATTTGCTGTTAGCGGTGGTGTTACCCAAACCATTTCTGATACTACCGATGATCCGCTAGGGGATTCAATGAGTCATTAAAATATTGCTGATGAAAAAATATATTCTGCTTATTTTATTTTTCGGTATCTCCTATCAATGTTTTTGCTGGGGATTTCATGCGCATAAAAAAATAAATTATTATGCCGTGTTTTTATTGCCTCCGCAAATGCTTTTATTTTATAAGCCTCATATCGATTTTATTGAAAGCCACGCTACCGATCCTGATAAAAGAAGATATGCAATAGCTCCGGAAGGTGCCAGGCATTTTATTGATATTGATCATTACGGAAAGTATCCTTTTGATAATTTGCCGCATAATTGGAAAGACGCAGTTAATAAATTCGGAGAAGATACTTTGCAGGAATATGGAATTGTTCCATGGCACGTGCAGGTGATGCTGGGCAGGCTCACAAAGGCTTTTAAAGAAAAAAACTTTTTTTCCATTTTAAAAAACAGCGCAGAACTCGGGCACTATATCGCTGATGCTCATGTTCCCTTGCATGCTTCAGAAAATTATGACGGGCAACTTACGGATCAAAAAGGAATTCATGCTTTCTGGGAATCCCGCGTGCCGGAATTGCTGGATAAAAATTATAATTTTTTTATTGGCAAAGCGGAATACATTAAAGATCCTTCTGATTTTATCTGGAAGCGCGTTTTGGAAAGCGCCAAAGCAACCGATTCTGTGTTACATTTTGAAAAGGAATTATCAACAAAATATCCCGCTGATAAAAAAATGGCATTTGAACCAAGAAATAATAGAATAGCCGGGCAACGTTCTTCAGCTTACACAATTGCTTATGATAAACTTTTAAACGGCATGGTAGAAAGAAGGATGCGCCAATCTGTTTTTGCTGTTGCTTCTTTCTGGTTCACTGCATGGGTAAACGCGGGCCAGCCCGATCTTTCAGGATTAGTTGCTCAAACTTTTTCAGAAAATGATTTAAAGGAATTTGAAAATTTGAATGAAGCCTGGAAAAACAATAAAGAAACAAAGGGAAGACAACACGAGTAATTTATCCACAGTAAACGAACAAAAAAAGAGGATTCCTATTTTTTTTTATTTCAAATTTGCACTTCTATTTAAAAGTGATCAATAAACAAATAAGTAAATCAAAACGCAGTAAACAAACCTGCCTACCGGTAGGTAGACAAATAAATCAAAAAACAATTTTATAATATTTTAATTCATGATCCACAATTTTAACGCAGGTCCATCTTTTCTTCCTCAAAGTGTTTTACAACAGGCATCGGAAGCGATTATTAATTTTAATAACAGCGGTTTATCCATTTTAGAAATAGGTCATCGTACACCACTTTTTGAATCAGTGATGGAAGAAGCGAGATCCCTTGTGAGGGAATTAATGCAGCTTGATAATGATCATGAGGTCTTGTTTCTTCATGGCGGCGCTACCACCCAGTTTATGCAAGTGCCAATGAATCTTTTAAATGAAAAAGAAACGGGATCTTATGCAGATACCGGCGTATGGAGCACTAAGGCGATAAAAGAGGCCAGGTTGTATGGAAATGTAGAAGTAGTTTGTAGTTCAAAAGAAAAGAATTACAATTTTATTCCAAAAGATTTTGCGGTTTCTAACGAATCTACCTATTTTCATATCACTACCAACAACACAATTTATGGCACGCAATGGCAAAAAATACCAAAGGTAAGTATGCCTTTAATTGCCGATATGTCGAGCGATATTCTGAGCAGGAAACTCGATTTTAATTCTTTTGATTTGATCTTCGCAGGCGCTCAGAAAAATATGGGAGCTGCGGGAGCTACATTGGTGGTAGTAAACAAACAAATTTTGGGAAAATTGAAACGGCCCATTCCGCCTATTATGGATTATCAAAACCATATCCAGGCAAAAAGCATGCTGAACACGCCGCCTGTTTTTGCCGTTTTCGCTTCCATGCTGACGCTACGTTGGCTAAAAGAAAACGGGGGCGTAGAGGCGATGGAAATATCTAACAGCAAAAAATCGGCTTTGCTTTACGATGCCATTGATAACAGCAAAATTTTTAAAGGCACTGTAGTTAAAGAAGATCGTAGTAAAATGAATGTTTGCTTTGTGATGGAAGATGCCGAAAAAGAAAAATATTTTCTTGATTTTGCAAAACAAAACAATATTTACGGCATAAAGGGCCATCGCTCTGTTGGTGGTTTCCGGGCTTCATTATATAATGCATTGCCTTTGAGCAGTGTGCAATATTTGGTGGAAAAGATGAAAGAATTTGAGAGTGGCATCTAATGTGAAAAGGAGCCTTTCGGGAAAAGGGAAAAAATATTGGGGGTTTGATTTATATTTGCAGCCTTTGTAAAAATTAATGCCTTTCCAGGCAAAAGTTTAAAATAAAACATGATATCTATTTCTCCATTTAAAGCATTGCGACCTGAACCACAATTTGCAAAACAAGTTGCGTCAAGGCCTTACGATGTTTTAACTACCAAAGAAGCAAAAGTAGAAGCCGAAGGCAATCCTTATTCTTTTTTTCATATTACCAGGAGCGAAATCGATCTTCCCGCAACTACGGATATTCACAGCCAGGAAGTTTATGATAAAGCCAAAGAAAACCTGGACGCATTTATCAGCCGGCCAATCCTTTTCAGCGAAAGCAAACCCTGCTATTATATCTACCAGTTAACGATGAATGAGAAAACCCAAACAGGTTTGGTTTGTTGCAGTTCTGTTGCAGATTATGAGGAAGGATTGATAAAAAAACATGAATTGACGAGGCCTGAAAAAGAGCAGGATCGCATTAATCATATTAAGACCACAGGCGCGCAAACAGGAAATGTATTTCTTGCGTTCAGGGATATTGATGAAGTGAATGAGATAATGGACAAATGGAAAAGTACCAAAAATCCTGTTTACAATTTTACAGCGGAAGACCAAATTCAACACAGCGTCTGGGTTATCAGTGATGAAAAAATAATTGACAGGATCACTGAAATATTTAAAACTGATGTTGATTGCACTTATATTGCCGATGGCCATCATCGTGTAGCTTCAGCAGCAAAAGTGAGTAACCTTTTAGCTGATAATGAAGAAGCAGGACATTTTCTTTCTACCCTTTTTCCGGCTTCGCAGTTAAACATTATGGATTATAACCGTGTAGTAAAAGATATGAATGGGTTATCATCCGAGGAATTGCTAAATCACATCAACAAAAACTTTTCAGTTTCAAAATTATCAAAAGCATTCGCCCCACACGAACCCCATGAATTTGGAATGTATGTGGATAGGCAATGGTACAGGCTTGCGGCTTTGGAAGGAACTTATTCAACAGATCCAATCGGCGTTCTTGATATTACTATTTTACAAAACAATTTGTTAGAGCCGATTCTCGGAATTAAAGACCAGCGCACCGACACAAGAATTGATTTCATCGGCGGAATAAGAGGCCTCGGCGAACTGGAAACAAGAGTAAACAGCGGGGAATGGGAAGTCGCATTCAGCCTTTGCCCTGTTACGATTGAACAATTATTTGACATTGCTGATTCCAATAATATTATGCCGCCAAAAAGCACCTGGTTTGAACCGAAATTAAGAGACGGACTTTTAACTCATCTTATCACTTCATGATATACGGTGCTTAGTTTCACTTTGATAACCATAGCATAATTTTTTGTTTTTATAAAGAAATCAGGTGATAAAGTATTTTATCTTTACCCGATGAAAAAGATTTTGTTTGCCATAATGTGTATGTGCTTTGCTTCAGGCGTTTTCGCGCAGCAGGAAGATGTGGACCAGCTTCATGAAAACGCGAAAGCTTTTATGCAACAAGGTGATTATGGAAATGCAACACTTATATTAACCCGCGCACTGCTGCAAGACAAGCAAAATCTTGGAATAGCCAAAGATCTTTCATTAAGTTATTTCCTGCAAAAAGAAGATCAAAAAGCTTTAAACGTTATCAGGCCTTTTTTAGAAAGCAACGATGCTGATGATCAAACCTACCAGATAGCCGGAACCATTTACCGGAGGCTTGGCAAAGAAAAAGAAGCGGATAAAAATTATAAAGATGCTCTGAAAAAATTCCCGAATAGTGGCGGGCTTTACAATGATTATGGAGAATTGCTTTTTAAAAATCATAACCCCGACGCTATAAAAGCGTGGGAGAAAGGAATCGAAGCTGATCCTTCTTTCAGTTATAATTATTACAACGCCAGTAAATATTATTATCAGGATCGAAATTATATCTGGTGCCTTTTATATGGCGAAACTTTTATCAATCTGGAATCCTTTACTTCGCGCACAGCAGAAATAAAAGACATATTGTTGAATGCTTATAAAAGACTTTTTGCTGATCCGGATCTGACCGGAAATGTGAAAGACAAAAGCGCTTTTGAAATCGCATTTCTAACTTGCATGAACCGTCAAAATGATGTAGTGATACGCGGTATCAATCCTGAAACGCTAACCATGATCAGAACACGCTTTATTCTTGATTGGGACAGGAATTATTCGCAAAAATTTCCTTTTAAGTTATTTGAATTGCAAGAGCAACTTTTGGAACAGGGATTGTTCCCTGCATATAACCAGTGGATTTTTGGCGCCTCTCAAAATCTTGCCGCCTATCAAAACTGGACGAGCAATCATTCGCAGGAAGCAGAGAATTTTAAAAAGTTCAAGGACGCCAATATTTTTAAAATGCCTAAAGGCCAGTATTATCACTAATTTTTTTTTGTGAATTATTCAGGATTAAATGTTTTTTAACTGCTTTGTTTATTTAATTGTTTAATTTAGGATGTTTACGTTAATAGGGCGAATAGCTTTTAAACGAATAACTTTTAAATAAACATTTAAAGTATAATAATGGGTCCAACAAGACTATTTGATTTTATTGATATGCATTTGAAAGATGCTCCCAACCGAACCATGCTTGCAGGAAAGAAGAATGGAGAATGGAAAGAATACACATCAGTTGAGGTATCTGAAATTGTAAATAAATTAAGTTCGGGGTTAATGTATTCGGGCATTGGGCCCGGCGATCTTTCTATTGAGGGGAGAGATAAAGTGGCAGTTATTGCGAAGAACCGGCCAGAATGGGTAATGCTTGACCTTGCAGTACAGCGGGTAGGCGGTGTTTTGGTTCCGGTTTATCCAACAATAAGTGAAGTTGAATTACAATTTATTCTGAAGGATGCAAATGTGAAAATGGTTTTTGTAAACGACCAGGAATTGTTTGACAAGGTGAACTCAATCAAAAAAAACATTCCGGGACTAAAAGAGATCATTTCATTTGAAAAAATTGATGGAGTTAAACATTGGGAGGATCTGCTGTTACCACTCACAGAAAATATTTTGGGAGAGATCAAAACGATTTCTGATAAAATAAAATATGAAGATCTCGCTACTATCATCTACACGTCTGGCACCACGGGTACTCCAAAAGGAGTAATGCTTTCGCATCGCAATATTTTGAGTAATGTTCTGGATAGTCTTCCTTGTTTTCCTCCGGGAGAAAATCTGAAAGCGCTGAGTTTTTTGCCCCTCAATCACATTTTTGAAAGAATGATTTCTTTTATTTATTTGTTTAAAGGAACAAGCATTTTTTTTGCGGAAAGTATTGAAGCCATCCCTCAAAACCTGAAAGAAGTGAAGCCCCATTTATTTGCTACAGTTCCCAGGCTATTGGAAAAAGTGTATGAAAAAATAATGCAAAAAGGAAGTGAGCTGACAGGGATAAAACGAAGTTTATTCTTTTGGGCACATAGTCTCGGTCTGAAATATGATGTCAATAAAAACCTTGGATTTTTTTACAGGATGCAGCTTTCATTAGCTAACAAATTGATTTTTAATAAATGGCGTGAAGCTCTGGGAAATAATATAATTTGTATCATAAGCGGGGGAGCGGCTTGCCAGTTAAGGCTTTTGAAATTATTTACCGCTGCTGAACTTCCTATTATGGAAGGGTATGGGCTTACTGAAACTTCACCCGTTATCAGTGTAAACCGGTTTGAAGTAGAAGGAAGAATGCTAGGAACGGTTGGTCCGTTGATTCAAAATGTAGAAGTGAAATTTGGCGATGATGGAGAGATTTTATGTAAAGGCCCTAATGTGATGATGGGATATTATAAACATCCTGAATTGACTGCGGAATCCATGGAGGGCGACTGGTTTAAAACGGGCGACATCGGGGAGATGATCGGGCCGTTTCTGAAAATTACCGATCGAAAAAAAGAGATTTTTAAAACCAGTGGCGGAAAATATGTTGCGCCTCTTGCCATTGAAAATAAATTAAAAGAATCGCGGTTTATAGAAAATATTATGGTTGTTGGCGCAGGCGAAAAATTTGTCGGAGCGTTAATTATTCCTTCATTTTCCAATTTGAAAACCTGGTGTAGCGAAAACAAATTAGAAATCAGTGACAGGCAGAAATTAATCAACGATCCACAGATAAAGGAATTGTATTTAAAGGAGATCAAGCGGTATGATAAATTTTTCAATCATGTAGAACAGGTGAAAAAAATCGAATTACTTCCTGAGGAATGGTCAACCGACAGCGGAGAATTAACTCCAAAATTAAGCCTGAGGCGAAAAGTGATAATGGAAAAGAATAAGGAAGCTATCAGGAATATTTATTCATCCTGATTTCATTTTTATTGGGCCAATGCTACCAGTGAACGAACAAATACTTCATTTTTTTATTTTAATATTTCCATTTCAGAACTCATGATCAACATTTTGGGAGAAGACTGGCGGGCCGAAAGGAAGGGCACTGTTATCTTTGGCGTTCTGCGATCAACCTCTAACGCAGTAAACAAATAAATAATCCATTTTTTTATTTGGGGGAATAAAAATTCTTATCTTTTCTCATTAAATATTCAAATTTTTTTTTCATTCAAAATCGTTTGCATTGAACTCAAAAAAATTACGAATGGGAATCTTTTCGATTCTTTTTGTTTCTGTTGTAATAATTTCTTTCTCATTCATTTTTATAAACAAGAAGCTGTTTGAGACCATAAAGGTAGATGGAGGTATGATTAGCGGGACAAAGAACGCTACCGGCGATGTTCATATTTTTAAAGGAATTCCGTTTGCAGCGCCACCTATTGGAGATTTGAGATGGAAAGAGCCACAGCCGGTTGATCCGTGGCGTGGTATAAAAAAATGTGATGCTTTTGGTCCAAGCCCCATGCAGAGCAGCCCTGTCCCTTTTGGGCCCTGGTCAGAAGAATATCTTATACCTAAAAAGCCAATTAGTGAAGATTGTCTTTACCTGAATGTCTGGACGGGCGCGTCTTCTGCGCAAGAAAAACGACCGGTGGTTCTTTGGATCTATGGCGGAGGTTTTGTAAGTGGCGGAAGTGGCGTGCCGGTTTATGATGGAGAAGCGATGGCTAAGAAAGGAGTCATTTTTGTGAGCGCCAATTATCGTGTAGGGATCTTTGGATTTTTTGCTTTGCCCGAACTTACCAAAGAATCTGTGCATCACACTTCGGGAAATTATGCATTATTGGATCAGATCGCCGCCATAAAATGGATCAGAAAAAATATTGTAGCTTTTGGTGGAGATCCTGATAATATTACTATCGCAGGACAATCCGCCGGTTCAATGAGTGTGAATTGCCTCGTGGCTTCCCCACTTTGCAAAGGGTTATTTAAACATGCGATTGCTGAAAGCGGCGCAGAACTTATAGATGCTAAAGGAAGAAAAGCCACCACGCTTAAGGAGGCAGAACAGGAAGGCTTGAAATATGAACAATCCATAAATGCGAAATCGTTGAAAGCACTCAGAGAAATTCCTGCGGAAGAATTATTAAAAAACTATTGGCCGCTAAATCGAGTTAAAGTGGATGGATATCTTTTGCCGAAATCAATTCCTGAAATATTTTCCGCAGGCGAAGAAAATAAAGTTGATCTTCTGACCGGTTGGAATGAAGACGATGGTTTGGCTTTTGGTAAAATGGATAATGCAGAAGAATTTAAAAAACATGCCCAGGAAAAATATGGCGTTGATGCTCAAAAGTTTTTATCTTTTTATCCCGCCAATAGTGATGAAGAAGCTTTTTCTTCACAACAAAAACTCTCAAGGGATATGGTGTTTGGAATTCAAAATTATACGTGGGCTCATAAACAATCGGTTTTTAAAAACAGCAAAGTGTATGTTTATCGCTTTGCCCGCAAATTGCCTGCTACGGGGGATTACATAAAATATGGCGCTTTTCACACGGGTGAAGTGGCTTATGCTTATGGCAATTTGAGTTTTGTAAATCGGTGCCCGTGGCAGCCTGCAGACTATACCTTGGAAAAAACGATGTCTTCCTTTTGGTCTAATTTTATAAAGTCAGGAAATCCTAATGGAAAAGATCTGCCTGAATGGCCTGCATATAGTCAAAAAAATAAAATTGCAATGGTTTTAAATGTAAATGCGGAGTCGATGCCTTTGCCTGATAGAAAAGCGCTGGATTTTTTGATCGATACTATCAGTAAGCACTAGCAATCGCCAGTAAGCACTAACAATCGTAAGTTCAGCAAATGATCGCTGAAATATAATTGAGCCAAAATAAAAATCCCTGGCAAAACGAAGGAGCCAGGGATCAGAAATGATTTCGAATGGGTTTATAAAGATTCGTAAATCTTAATTTTGTTGTACAATGTTTTTCGGTCGATCTTTAAAATTTCAGCCGCTTTTGTTTTATTGAAGTTTACTTCTTTCAAAACATTCATGATGGTTTCATACTCTGCTTTGGCTGCCGCATCTTTCAGGTCAACTTCTTTTACTCCTACATTTTGCCCAAATGAATGAGCGGGCATGCCATTGTTCTGAAACTCAGTTTGTATCGGGGATTGAGTGATTTCCCAAGGCAAAACTTTGGAGTTTATTTTTCCTGATGGAGTTAGCAAAACCGCCCGGCGTACCACGTTTCTGAATTCTCTTAAATTGCCAGGCCATGCGTAATTCAGAAACATTTCCTCTACATCCTCATCGTATCCTTCTATCTCTTTTTGCAATTCATTATTGGTTTTGTCGAGAAAGAATTGTGCAAAAAGTGGTATATCGCTTTTTCTTTTTCTTAAAGGAGGAAGATTGATGGAAAATTCGTTGAATCGGTGATACAAATCTTCCCGGAATTTACCTCTCTGGTAAGCTTCCTGCAAATTTTCATTGGAAGCCACGATGATTCTTACATCTACATCCATCTCTTTGGTTCCACCTACTCTTTTATATTTTCTTTCCTGTATCACTCTCAGCAAAGAAGCTTGCACATCTTTAGGAAGATTAGACACTTCATCCAGGAATAATGTGCCTCCATTGGCTATTTCAAAATGACCTTCTTTATCGGTTACTGCGCCGGTAAAAGCGCCTTTCACATGGCCAAACAATTCACTGCCTGATAATTCTTTTGAAAGAGTACCACAATCCATGGCAATGAAAGGTTTCCCTTTCCTTGTACTCGCTTCATGTATTGTTTTGGCAATCACTTCTTTTCCTGTTCCGCTTTCGCCATATAAAATAACGCTGTAATTGGTAGGAGCAACCATTTCAATCTGGCGATAAATCTTTGCCGTTTCAGTATCCTGCCCGATTAGATATTCGTTGTTAGAAGAGAGCTCATAAATTTTCTTTTTTGCTGAAACCTGGGAAGATGTTTTTTGAGAGACGGTAGCCTGCTGAGAGACTGGGGCTGCCATTGCTTTTTCGATCACATTAATTACTTCATCCGGAATCAGGGGTTTGGTAATATAATCAAAGGCTCCGAGCTTAATAACATCTACCGCAATTTTGATATCAGAATATCCGGTAATAATAATCACGATGGTTTTGGGTTTGGCTTCTTTGATCTTCATTAAAACTTCTTTCCCATCTTTATCGCCAAGACGAAAATCACACAACACGATGTCAAAATGAAACTCATTAAATTTGGCTAAACCTTTCGATGCATTATGCGCCACTTCCGTATTATAGCCTTTTTTATCAAGAAAGCGGCTAAGCAATGTACACATATCGAAATCGTCATCGATAATAAGTATCTTTTTATTCATATTTTTAATATAAGCATTTAGAAGTGTAAAGTTAATTTAATTCTTTGTTTTTTAATTCAGGCGAGGATACCGTTTTTTTTTCCACTCTAATCCAATCTGCGTAATCGTTTGGTGAAATATTTTTGCCATACAGTTTTGTATATACTTTGGTGAACTCCGCTCCAAGGTACAATATAATTGAACTATAATAAACCCAAACCATTAATATTATTATTGAACCTGCCGCTCCATATATAGAGGTTAAATTACTTTTTTGAATATAAATGCTTATTCCCATTTTTCCTAGTGTGAAAAGGATCGCCGTCATGAATCCGCCGAAAAAAACATCCCTCCAATGTATCTTTGCATCAGGTAAAATTTTAAAAATAAGGGCGAACAAAAAAGTGAGTACCAACATTGAAAGAACCACTTCAGAAACCTGAATAAAATACAAACTGTAGCCGGCGATATATTGTCCGATAAATTTTCCAAAAGCAGCTACGGCTGCGTTTAGCAAGAGTGAAACGATCATTATAACTCCAATGCTTAAAATTAAGGAAAATGAGAGGAGCCTGGTTAGGATCAATTTCCACCAAACTTTGCGTTGATTGATCTTTAATCCCCATATTTTATTGATCGAATCCTGGATCTCGCCAAATATACTTGTGGCACCTATTAGTAAAACAATTATGCTGATCACCGTGGCAACCAAACTATTTCTGCTTAAATGAATATTTTTAATGATGTCCTGTATTTGTATAGCTGCCTTGCTTCCTACGAAATTATTTAATTGTTCATAAACCCTTCCCTGCATGGCTTCCTGGCCAAATAAAAATCCGAATAAGGTGGTGAGAACTACCACCAAAGGAGCAATGGAAAAAACCGCGTAATAAGATAACGAGGCGCTGTATTTAACAATATTATCCGCTGAAAATTCCTGCGAAACTTCTTTAATAATCAAAAGAAATGAGGATAATTTTTTTTTCAATGGATGATATTTTTAAAAATTAAAATAACAAATATTCCAACAGACTTTTTGAGAGATTAGGGGGTTGTGTGTTTTACAGGTGCAAGTAAAAATAATAAATTATCGCTATCGCTCAGGCAAATATAGGAGAACCTTTTAAAACGCAGATTATTGATCGCAAAAAATGCTCACTTCGTAGAGCGATTTCCCCGGCATTTTTGTTTATTCTATTTGTAAATAGCATTTTCATAATGGATTATAGTAAGAAATAAGTTGTATTTATAAAGATTAGCCTTTGGCAAAGTTTTGTGTATTATACTCTTCGTAATTAAATTTAAAACAAAAAAAAATAAAAAAATGAGAAGTCTGTTATATATTATCGCTGTAATTCTTGTAATTATTTGGGTTATTAGTTTTTTAGTCTATCATGTAACAGGTGGGTTAATTCACATCTTATTAGTTATCGCCATTATTGCTATCGTTCTTGGCGTTATTCGCCGCGCTTAGAATTAAAAATATATAAAACAGGAATTCTGATTATTTATCGATTTACTGTACTTTTTTTCTTAACATTTAAAAACTAAAAAAAAATAACATGGGAAACTTATTATATCTTATAGCTGTGGTACTCGTAATAATCTGGGCCATTAGTTTCTTAGGTGGTTTTTACACGGGTGGACTTATTCATATTTTATTAGTGATTGCGGTGATTGCAATTCTTTTAAGAATAATCAGGTCTGCTTAATTTTTAACCTTTAAAATATTTCAACTATGGAAGATTGGAAATTAAAATTGAAAGGAAACTGGAATGAGGTAAAAGGGAAAATGAAACAGGCCTACGGAGATCTCACTGATGATGATCTAAAACATGAAGAAGGCAAGGACGATGAGTTATTAGGAAAGTTGCAACAGAAGTTGGGGAAAACTAAAGATGAAGTGATTAGTTGGATCCAGGGGCTTTAAGTATTATTCATTCAATAAAATAAAAGAAGTTGTTTCAATAAGATTTTATTGGAGGCGACTTCTTTTTTTTCACAAATTGAATTCTAGAAATTACTTGATCACAAAAAAACGTTAAAGGAAAATCGACGGATGTCTGGATTTAAAACTGGATTTAAAAAATAAATCTATGAATTGTCCTTTTCCTGGCTGGGAGGAAAAATGATAGTAAAAGTAGTTCCTTTGCCATATTCGCTTTCAGCAGTGATGCTTCCTTTATGGCCGATTATAATATTTTGACAATTAGCCAGGCCAAGGCCATTTCCCTTTCCTTTTGTGGTGAAATAGGGTTCGAATAAACGATCAAAATGTGCTTTTTCCATTCCTTTTCCATTATCAGAAATTTTCACCACACATTTACCTTCCTGGTTTTGAGTGGATATTTCCAATTTCCCATTTTCGTCCATTGCCTCTAAAGCGTTTACAATAATATTCAGGAAAGCGATCTTTATTTTTTCAATATCCACCGGGAGCGAACAAATATTTTTATCATAATGTTTTTCAACTTTTACCTGGTTCAACTGGATCCTGTCACGCGCCAATTCAAGGGTTGCATCCAGGATATTGTTGATGGATGCAGGTGAAAAGGTAAGTTCAGCACGTGTTGTTGCAAGAAGGTCTGACACCAATTGATTAATGCGTTCAGAATTTCTCCTGATCATCGTAAAGAAAATTTCTGAATCTTCGTCTTCCAACTCTGACCGCAATTGCTCACATGCAAGGTTAATATTGGTCAAAGGATTTCTTACTTCGTGAGCCATCACGCGCGCAATCCTACCTGTAACCACGTATTTCTCAAGACTTCTTAATTCAATTAATTCTGTGTTTAGTTTGGCGAGTTCAGTCACTCTTTGCTGTAATTCTTCTCTGTATTTCTCAGCTTTCCTTGCAGCCTTGTTTTTATCTTTTTTCTCTTTATTATACACCAGGAGCGAGTAAATAGTAAGAAGAACAGCAATCACGATAGAAATAACATTAAGCACCTGGATGATCCCTGAATATTGTGAAATCTTATCAGACCAGTTATCTCTTAAATTAACTTCTTCCCGCTTCATCTTTGAAATGAGAGCTTCCATAGCCATAGCATTCGCTATACCTTCATCTCTGCCATTAAGGTCTGCAATTGTCATATTTTCAATAGAAAAGCGGCTTGCAATTGAATTTTCCATCCAGTTGAACTTCCCACGGACCAAGTCACGGAGCGTGTCAATATTTTTTTGCTGGCTATTATTGCTCCTGGTGAGTACTTTCAATATTGAAAATGTACTGTCGATCTTTTTCTTGCTAATGTCATATTTATGAAGCAGTGATCTGTCATTGGTAATCAAGTAACCTCTGAATGCTGATTCGCTTTTCCCCATGAAACCTATCATATTATCCAGGTTGTGGATCACTTCACTGGTGTGATTCATCCAAAAATCCTGGGAGGTAACTTTTCTTGTAGAAATTAGAGTGAGAATATACGATACGAATAATAAAAATACAGCAGCGAAGAAACCTATTCTTTTCTTTGAAATAATAATCGAGAAAATTTTTTTAATCATTTAACCCTTTAGCTTTTTGAAGATGTATAAATATACAATTGCAGAAGGTTAATTTGAAAATTTTCTGATCAACCAAAAAATAATTATCAGTATGATAACAACTACAACGATTCCGACCCAAAGACCTGCTTTGAAAATAGCACCGATTGCCTCACAACTACTAAGAGCAATTACAAGCAATATCGCCAATGGAAGAAAATTTAATTTAGTTTTTTTCATAGTAATTTAATTTTTAAAAGGTTGATAAAAAAAAGTATTAATTAAATGAAAAATTTATCAGCATTAGATAAATTATCAACATTACATTAATAATGTTGGATATACTTTAAATATCATAATCTGCCAAAAGAGGAATTTCGTAGATTATAATATGATAATTTACTTTAAATATTGTGCCAAATGTTTGGATTTATCAATTATAAAAAAGATATTGAACCGGGATTTTCAAGAGTTGAAAAATA
>JBDTKU010000122.1:0-11612 GCA_039935135.1 Ginsengibacter sp.
GAGGAATACTTTTCGCGCCCACGGGTTCTGCTTCTTATGATTTTTATGGGGGAAAAAGAACGGGCGATAATCTTTTTGCTAATTCTGTGCTTGCCCTGGATGCCGCTACAGGCAAAAGGATCTGGCATTTCCAAACGGTGCACCATGATGTGTGGGATCGCGATGTTCCCACCGCGCCCATATTAATAAATATAAAAAAAGACGGGAAAAATATTGACGCGATAGCACAGATCACCAAAAGCTGTTTTATCTTTTTATTAGACAGGGAAACAGGTAAGCCTCTTTATCCTGTGAATGAAATTGCTGTTCCGTCGCAAAGTGAATTGGTAGGAGAGAAATTATCACCAATACAACCGGTTCCCACTTTCCCAAATCCATTTGCCCGACAGGCTCCTATAACAGAAAGTGATTTAAACCATCTTGTTCCGGATTCTTCTTATGCGGATATAAAAAAAAGATTAGCGGGTTATAAAACGGGCAGCATTTTTACGCCTCCGTCAAAAGAAGGAACTATAATTTTTCCTGGCTTTGATGGAGGAGGAGAGTGGGGCGGCGCTGCGTACGATCCAACCACTTCAGTAATTTATGTGAACGGGAGCGAAATGCCATGGATACTAACCATGATGGATGTGAAACCCAAAACCAAAAAACAGGAAACCAATTTGCAGGCAGGGCAACGATTGTACCATTCTACCTGTATGGCTTGTCACGGAACCCAACGGCAGGGAAGCGGAAATTATCCTTCATTGATTGGAGTTCATAAAAAATACAATGAACAGGGATTTGACGCGCTGGTTACTTCAGGACGCAGGATGATGCCCGCTTTCAATCAATTGTCTTCATCTGAGATAAAAGCGTTGTCTTCATTTATTTTGGAAAATAAAAGTGAACAGCGTGAAATTTTTATTGAGTCCCAAAAGAAAGAAAACCCATGGACCGATCTTCCATACAATTCTACTGGTTATAATAAATTTTTAACGAAAGAAGGCTATCCTGCCATAAAGCCACCATGGGGAACTTTAAATGCGATCAATCTGAATACAGGAGAATTACTTTGGAAAGATACCTTGGGCGATTATCCTGAATTGAAAGCAAAAGGTATTCATTCGGGAACCGAAAATTATGGAGGTTCCGTAGTGACAGCAGGCGGAATTGTTTTTATTGCGGCCACCAGCGATGCAAAAATTCGCGCATTTAATAAAAGAACTGGGAAACTATTGTGGGAAGCGGATTTGCCGGCCTCCGGATTTGCTACTCCTTCGGTGTATGAAGTGAATGGGAAAGAATTTTTAGTAATTGCATGCGGTGGTGGAAAACTCGGAAAGCCATCCGGTGATGCGTATGTGGCTTTTGCCTTGCGGACTAACGGTTAGTAGTAAACGAAGAAATATAGCAGATTTTTATTCAGTAGTAGAGACCTGAGTTTTAAAATAAACAAAAGCAAAATTTTCTTTTAAAATAATTAATTATGCAAAAGGATGATATTTCACTCGCCGCCTGGGCGCTCATAGATGAATTCAGGGAAGGCAAATGGAAAAGCCTGGATCTTCCTAAAATCGCAAGGGAAGATTTTGGTATTAATGGAATTGAATTTGTCAACACATTATTTGAAGTGCCAACAATGACTTACCTAAATACGTTGAAACAAAATGCAGCGGATTTTGGAACAGAAATGGTTTTGATCATGGTGGATGATGAAGGAGATGGATGTGCAGCCACCAAAGAAGAACGAAAGCAATTTGTGATCAATCACCGCAAATGGATTGACATAGCACACTATTTAGGCTGCCATTCTATTCGCACCAATTGCAGGGGAACTGCAAATGTGTCTAAAGAAGAAGCGTTGAAACTTGCTGCGGAAACCTATCATCAATTGCTTGAGTATGCCACCGAATCGAATGTGAACGTGCTGATAGAAAATCATGGTGGAATTTCAAATGATGCAGATTGGATGGTGGCGCTTTATAAAGAGATTAAACATCCTTTGTTTGGCACTTATCCAGATTGGCGTCATCCCTCTGAAGAATTTGATAATTACATTTATTTAGAAAAAACAGCACCCTTCGCTAAAGGAATGTCTTACAGGAATCAGCCCACTGAAGAACTCACTGCAAAGATGATAGCGCTTAGCAAAAATTCCGGTTATCATGGCTGGTATGGAATTGAATCCAGGGGAAGAGATGCCATCATGCAGGGGAAAAATTTATTGAATAAATATCTTTTAGGAATTAGTTAGAACAATCTCAAAATAGTTGCTTCTTTAGTTTGCCACAAATTTTGAATTGCCACAGGTTTTGAATTGCCACAGGTTTTGAATTGCCACAGGTTTTAACCTGTGGACAAATCAAAGTGCCAATAAAAGATTTGGCTAAAGCCTTATCTTTTATTTTATGAGCCACTTGCTAAAGCAAGTGGCGACTAAAGCCTTTCTTCTTATCTATTTTCTTTTTATGGGTTTAAGATTGATCTAACTAATTCTTTATCTTTTAAATAAATTATGAGACTTGTATATTTACAAACTTTTGGTAGTGAAGCAACAAATAAGAATGATTTTTGTTCTATCTAACAGTGATGATTAAACGTAAATATATTTTTAATACCCATAAAATTCCTGTAATGAAAAAAACGCTTTTCCTTTTAACAACTATCTTCTTTTCGCTTTCTTTTTTTTCTGCTGAGGCTTATTTGAGATTGCCTGATATATTTTCAGATAATATGGTTTTGCAACAGCAAACTATTATTCATTTCCATGGCTGGTCAGATCCGGGCCAAAAGATAAGTGTGATCACAAGCTGGGATGGCGATACCCTTAAAACCTCCACTTTATCCAATGCGTCCTGGACGGTGGATCTGAAAACACCAAAAGCCGGAGGTCCTTACCGAATGACGATCATAGGCGACAGCACTATTACTATCAATAATGTTTTAATCGGGGACAACTGGATTTGTACCGGTCAGTCGAATATGGAGTTTAGTGCGGATTGGCATAAGGAGTATTATGCTGAAGAGGTCAAAAATGCCCATCATCCGGAGATCCGTTTTTTTCATATTCAAAAATTATCTGCGCCCTATCCGCAACAGGAAGTAAGGGGAAAATGGGAAGTGTGTACGCCGCAAACCATGCATTCTTTTAGCGCCGCGGGTTATTTTTTTGGAAGAGCAATTAATGAAAATATTCATCAACCGGTTGGCTTGATAGAATCCTGTTGGGGAGGCACACCCGTTCAATCCTGGACACCGATAGAAGTGTTCACTAATAGTGAAAAACTGGCAATCTCTGCGGCGATGCTCACGCCGGTTCCGTGGTGTCCGATCCGTCCTGCCGTAACTTTCAATGCAATGATAGCGCCGATTACCGGCTTTCCAATAAAAGGCGCGATATGGTACCAGGGCGAAACTAACACTACCAACCCCGACACGTATGAAGAAACATTTAGCGCGATGATTCATTCGTGGCGTGAACTATGGAAAGAAGAATTTCCTTTTTATTTTGTCCAAATCGCTCCCTTTAATTATGGAAAAGGAGATAAAGGAGCGCTGGTGAGAGAACAACAATTAAAAACTTACCGGAGTGTTCCTAATACAGGAATGGTTGTTGTAAGCGATATCACGGGCGACACGAACGATATACATCCCGTCAACAAAATAGATGTGGGCAAACGGCTGGCGGGTTGGGCACTTGCAAATACATATAGCAAACAAGGCATAAACTTTTCGGGGCCATTGTATCGCTCTATGGAAGTGAAGGGAAACCAGGCGATCATTCAATTTGATTTTGCAAAAGATGGTTTACTAAAAAAAGGAAAGGACTTAACCGATTTTATGATTGCCGGAGAGGATAAAGTTTTTGTTCAAGCAAAAGCAATTATCCGGGATAGCGTTGTCACCGTCTCAAGCCCGGATGTGCAACATCCAAAGGCAGTAAGGATGGGCTTTACCAATACTGGGATTCCTAATCTTTTTAATAAAGCCGGCCTTCCCGCTTCGCCTTTCAGAACGGATGACTGGGAAGTGAAATGAAAAATGACGGAAGAATTTCATATTGTAAGATTGAAGAAAAGAGATTGATATAAATGGAAAAAAAATCTGACGTAATTTTGTAAGCAGGAAAGGATTTGAGAACGATTTTAAAATATTTATTATGAGCCACGAATGGAATCCATATAATGAGAAAGATGCTGAGCCACTTGAGCGGCCGGCTAAAGATTGGAATTTTGATTCTCGTAATCAAAGTTATTATTTAGGCAAGATCAATGAGTCTGGCGATAATGATCCCAATATGCGATATTATACGGATGGGATAACAGGCCGTTATTATCGCAAGGGTGAAATAGCTCCAACGGGAGAACCAGAGAAGGTGGCCCAAAAACCTTTTATCAATAATTCTTATGAAGGAGAAAGAAAAAAGAATTTCAGTTTTTCATTGCCTGAAATGTTTAAAAAGAAGAAAAAATAAATCCTGGTTAAATTAAAACATATACCGGAAATTCGATTTTGAGTTTCCGGTTTTTTGTATAGTAAACCAACAAATAGCCGGAATAAAATTTCCCACGTCAATCAATCTTTAATTTTTGTAATTTTTTTCTGAGTTGCTGACGCAAGATTGATGATTTTAAAAAGGTGAACTATCCTTCTTTTACCCCAACAAATCCTTAAATTTACCATATGGCAGCACTCACGATAGAAATATTGAATTCCGGGGCTATGGCTCTTATTAAGGGAATGGAGGATTTAGATTTGATAAGGATAATTGCGTCAGAGTTGCCGCAGCAACCGACGAAAATAGTGTCAGTTCAAACGGCTATACCTGCCTTTATTGGCTACACTGAAAAAGCGCAGATGGAAGTTCCTGGTGATCTGCATAACAAACCTATTCGCATCAACTCCTTGTATGAGTATGAACAATATTTTGGTTATCCATCTCCTGAAACGGGCAGCATAACCGTCTCCATTGCTACCATCGTTTCAGTGCCAAACGTAAATGCTAAAATTGATGAGGCACTCCGTTCCAAATTCCTGTTTCATTATTCAATGCAGTTGTACTTTGCAAATGGTGGAGGGCTTTGCTGGATTATATCAGTAGGAGATTATACTTCAAGCGCGGGCAGAATAAATGCTCAGAATTTAAAGGAGGGATTGGAAGCGGTGGGCAAAGTGAATGAAGTAACCTTGCTTTTGTTTCCGGATGCAGTGAATCTTGATTCTGCCATAGAATATTACGATTTGTATTCCATGGCCATAGCTCATGCTGCCGCTTTGCAGGACCGTTTTGTTATAATGGATGTATATCATGATACCGCCAATGGAGATAATTGGGATTATGATATTAATGGAAAAAGCGGGTTTGGTGGTTTGAGGAATTTATTATCCAATCCTGCCAATGATTTTAAGTATGCGGCATCTTATTTTCCCCGGATTTATACAAGCATTGTTTATAATTATAAAATTCCTGGAAACCAGGATGAAGATAATGAGGCTTTGGTCATCATTACAGGATCAATTTCTGGTAATCTTGCTGAATTAAAAATTGCGGATAATGAAGAATATCTCCACGCTAAACATGCAATTAATTCTATCCCGATGTTGCTACCGGCATCACCTGCCATTGCAGGTTGCTATGTTAATGTAGATAAAAATAAAGGGGTATGGAATTCACCCGCAGGAAGCGATGTCAGTATTGATAAGGCCATGGCCCCGCAGTATTTAGTTTCCAATGCACAACAGGACAAATTGAATGTGGACCTTCTCACAGGAAAGTCAATCAATACAATCAGAAAATTTCCTGGCCATGGACCTGTTATTGTTTGGGGAGCCAGGACTTTTGCCGGGAACAGCAATGAATGGAAATATATTTTTGTATGCCGGTATTTTATAATGATTCAGGAGTCGGTGAAAAAAACAATGGAACAATTGGTGCATGAGCTTAATGATAGAAGCACCTGGCTGCTGTTAAAAGAAATGATCAATAATTATTTGATAGACCAATGGAGGTCTGGTGCATTAAAAGGAAGTACTGCACAGGAAGCTTATTTCGTCCAGGTTGGACTCGGTCAAACTATGACCGATCAGGATATTGAAGAAGGACGCCTGGTTGTACAGATTGGCTTGGCAATGCTTCGTCCGGCAGAATTTGTCATTTTAAGGTTAGCAACTAAAATGTTGCCGGAATCGTAGTGATTAATAAAAGAGAAAATAATAACGAAGCTAACAGTAAAGCATACATGCTTTTTACTGCGCCCAATAATCAAACACAGTAACCTTTTCCGGAGCGGGTTGCAAGTGGCTTACAAAATCTTTATGGGCTGGATGAACGAGATATGCATCCCTGTCGGCAGAGCTGGTGAAGGTAACAAGGAAGCAATAAGTTAAACCGCCATTCAAACCTTCGGGACTATTATTAATGCCCCACTCAAAAGATTTTATCAAAGAAATTTTAGAAGGCAATGTTTTAAATGCCGCTACTATCTTATTTATTTGGTTGGTATCTGTTCCATCTTTCCATCCAAACATTACGACGTGCCTTAATAACGGCGGTTGCGTATTTTGCTGGGCATTTGACATAGTGGGAATTGTAAGAGTAATAAAAATTATTAGTAGTAATTCTTTCATGATTAATTATTTTCAATAAAAATAGTGTTTAATAGATTCTGCGATGAATAAATTTTTTTACACTTGGTACAAAGCTATTAGCTCAATTTGATTTTGTGGCAATGAGTTTAGCCCGATTCTAATTACTATTTCATTTTGCTAGCCTCAATCCTGTTAATACAATTCATCATCGCACGAAAAACATGATAAGTGCTTTTCCATATTTGTGCTTTGAGTAGGTGCCTCGACTACGGCTGATCATCCAGAACCAAAGCAACAGGTAACAAAAATGGCAACAGGTTGGCCGAACAAATAAAAATCTGAAGTAGTTTACAATCTGTCTTGCACCTTCGGGATTCCAGTAAATAAATCCACTTACCAGTCAACAGACCAACAACAACTTTTTGTATTTATCTTCGGCTTTGGTTAGGGGAGGGGATTTAAAATGCCATCATTCATTACCAATCAATTTTGACCATAATGAAAAAGTCAATATTAATTGCCCTGGCACTTACGACAACTTTTTGCCTTGGCTTCGCTTTTAAAACAATTATCACAAAAAATGACTCTTCTAAAATGAAAAAAGTAACAGGCATTGGTGGCATCTTTTTTAAATGCAAAGACCCCAACAAAATGAAAGTGTGGTATAAAACTCATCTTGGAATGAACACTAACGAGTATGGTGCTACTTTTGAATGGAGAGAAGAATCCGACTCTACTAAAAAAGGTTCTACGCAATGGGGCCCCTTTGCCGAAACAACAAAATATTTCGAACCTTCGATAAAAGATTTTATGATTAATTACAGAGTGGCTGACCTGGAAACTCTTGTTGAAGAACTCCGAAAAGAAGGTGTGACCATAGTTGACAAAATTGAAAGCTATGATTACGGTAAGTTTGTTCACATCATGGACATAGAAGGAAACAAAATTGAATTGTGGGAACCTACAGATTAGGTACCGGTTTGAAAAGCAGATTTTATCCATAATACCACGAAGGCACTAGGTTTCCTCACTTTTAACCCTTAATATATTCATGGTGCTTTCTTAGGGTCTTTGAGCTATTATAGTTTTCTTTCTTTCAGGTATCGACTCAAGGATGAACTTTTAGTTATAAATTTAGCACATATCAAGGTTGATTATTTTGAAAACCTGTTGTATTGGTAAGCTGCAGCTCTTAAGCGTAATCCTTCTGAACAGCCGGCTACTGGAAAATTAATTTTTAAAAATTACAAAAACTGAAATGGATAATACGAAAATATTTAAAATACCACTTGCTGATGTCTATCCTCATTATATTCAAAAAGCAGTGAAAAAAGATCGTACAAAGGAAGAGGTAGATGCCATCGTTTGTTGGCTTACAGGGTATGATCAACAAAACTTACAACAGCAAATCAACCGGAGGATTGATTTTAAAACCTTTTTCGACGAGGCTCCTCAACTTAATCCAAATGCATCAAAAATCCGTGGAGTGATTTGTGGACACCGGGTAGAAGAGATTGAAAACAAGCTCTTGCAAAAGATTCGCTATTTGGATAAATTGATTGATGAATTGTCAAAGGGGAAGACGATGGAGAAAATTTTAAGGAGGTAACGGGCAAGCCAAATAAAATTAATTGTTTTGACAATTGGCTGCCAGGTTATCATTGTTTTCTTACTTACGTTAGGAAAATACTTAGTTGATGGATTTGATAGCAGAATAGAAATTCCTTTTATTTGTTGCTTTACTATGAAATTGTCTGAACCAGGATTTTCAGAATTAGATTCTTAATCAAAACTCACCCTTACGGCCCAGGGCTCACCGCAGTCCATCCCCCATCAACAACAAGTGATTGTCCGGTGATGTGTTTTGCTTTATCAGAAATGAGAAAAAGAGCCGCATTCGCAATATCCAAAGTCGTAGCAGGACGACCCATGGGTGTCAGGGTTGACCACACTTTTTCATAGTTTACATCATTCATCGTTCTTTCTGTAAGGGTAGCTCCCGGGGCCACCGTGTTTACATTGATCTTATAAGGAGAGAGTTCTATTACCAGGGTTTTGGCAAGCATTTCGAGGGCTGCTTTCGTCATGCCATAAGCCGCAAGGTTCTTATGAGCCTGGTGCCCGGTAACGGAGGAAGTAAATAACAACGATCCACCGGAACCTTGTTGTATCATTTGATTGGCTGCCGCCTGGGCGAGAAAAAAAGTTCCTGCCAGGTTTACTTTTATTACCTCAAAAAAAGAAGAAGGGGGATAAGTAAGGAAGTCGCCAAACAGTGTAATGCCCGCATTTTCTACTACTACATCTAACCTGGAAAATTTATCCACTGCCGTAGCTACCATTTTTTTTATGATTTCGGGATCAGAAGTATCTCCGGCAACGGCAACACATGCGCCGCCTGCCAATGATATTTTCTCTGCCGCTTTCATGGCGAGGTTAGAATCAATATCATTCAATACCACCTGCGCACCTTTTTCAGCAAGTTGTTTAGCTATTTCAAACCCAATTCCCTGGCCGGCTCCGGTTACGATAGCCACTTTTTCGTCAAATTCTTTTGTCTCCATATTTTAATTTATTAATGCGAATCACGGGACACTTTACTTCCCGATCCGCCTTTTAAAAAATCAAGATCAACGCCCAGATGAGCCTGCTCCACATGGTCAATAAATAAACGCACATACCCTCTTTTATATTCATTGATAAATGGCCGAAGATTTTCTCTTCGTTTTTGTAGTTCTTCGTCATCCACTAAAAGCTGTAAACTTCTGCCAGCAACGTCAAGTTGGATAAGATCTCCATCCTGGACAAGCGCCAAAGTGCCTCCGTTAGCTGCTTCCGGTGACACATGTAGCACGACGGTGCCAAAACCGGTACCGCTCATTCTGCCATCTGAAATCCGGATCAGGTCAGTGATTCCTTTTTCAAGTAATTTTTTGGGCAAACCCATATTTCCTACTTCAGGCATGCCGGGATAACTTTTAGGACCTACATTTTTTAAAACCAGGATGCTATTTTCATCTGCAGGCAGATCAGGCGCGTCCACCCTGTTTTTATAATCCTCGATGTTTTCAAATACTACTGCTTTACCGGTATGCTGCATCAGTTGCGCACTGGCAGCAGAAGGTTTCAAAATAGCACCGTCTTCGCAAAGATTTCCTTTTAATACCACAATACCCGATTGAGGATTGAAAGGCTCATCAACAGTGGCAATAACTTCGCGGTTCCATATTTCGGCGTGAGATATATTTTCTATAACTGTTTTTCCATTTACAGTCATACAGGATTGATGAAGATGGTTGGCCAGTTCTTTCATAACGGCGGGTAAACCGCCGGCATAATAAAAATCCTCCATAAAATATTTACCCGAAGGTTGCAGATTGGCTATTAGTGGAATGGAGGCGGATAATGCGTCAAAATCATCGAGATCAAGTGTAATGCCGATTCTGCCTGCAATAGCAAGCAAATGAATTACAAAATTGGTAGAACCTCCAATAGCGGCATTCACTTTTATCGCATTTTCAAATGCCTCCCTGGTGAGAACATCTGATAATTTCAAATCTTCTTTTACCATTTCAACAATTCGCCTGCCGGAGAGTTGCGCCAATGTTTTCCGTCTTGAATCTGCCGCAGGAATGGCTGCATTTCCGGGAAGAGAAATGCCAAGAGCTTCTACCATACAGGCCATAGTGGAGGCCGTACCCATAACCGCGCAATGGCCACGGCTACGACACATGCAGGGTTCCGCAAGGTTGAGCGCTTCTTCCGACATAGTTCCCGAATGCAATTCATCAGCAAACCTCCATATATCACTGGTACCAATATCTTTTCCTTTATACTTGCCCGTAAGCATAGCGCCACCTGAAACCACGATAGAAGGTATGTCCACGCTGCATGCTCCCATTACTAAAGCAGGAGTAGTTTTATCACATCCGCAAAGTAATACGACACCATCAATAGGATTTGCGCGAATCGATTCTTCCACGTCCATGCTTACCAGGTTGCGGTACAACATGGCGGTAGGCTTGATGAGTGTTTCTCCCAAAGACATCACGGGAAACTCAACGGGGAATCCGCCTGCTTCTAAAATCCCCCATTTCACAGATTCTGCCAGCTCACGAAAGTGTGCATTGCAGGGCGTTAGCTCCGACCAGGTATTACAAATTCCAATAACAAGTTTTCCCCTGAATTCATCATCAGGCAAACCCTGGTTTTTCATCCATGCTCTATGAATAAATCCATCCTTTCCAGTGAGGCCAAACCATTGCTGGCTTCTTAGTTCTTTTTTCATTTTCAAGTTCTTTTTAGTTTCGGAGATTAGCTGATACAATATTACAGATATACTGTGAAATAACAGGGATAGAATTGTAAGGCATAATAGCATCCAATGCATCTCACAAACCAGGTTCGATCATTTAATAATTTTAAAAAACATACAGGACAGGGCGAATAATCACCGGCTGTTTAAAGATTTTTCAAAAAAAATTCATTCACTTGTTTATCGAATTCATTGGTATGTTCAATCAAATTTCCATGGCCGGAATTGGGTAATACCCATAAATAGGCGTGGGGAATATTTTGATAAATTTTTACGGTATGCTCCAGTCTTATAAGATCATGATCGCCACTAATGATCAATGAAGGGCAACGAATGCTGTGCAATGCACTTAAAGGAATATTAGGTTGCAACCAGTCGAGCATAAATATTTTCCAGTTGTTTTTTTCTTTTGCAGTTGTAATTTTTTTTGATTTCATAGAGTCATAGTGCGTCTTTTCACTTTTCCATAATGAAGGTATCAGCGCTGTAGAATCCGGCCATAAATTTGCCCCGGTAGAAGCAAGCTTAATTACTTTGCCCGGATGCCGCATTGCAAGTGACAGAGCAACGATGCCGCCATCGCTCCATCCAATTACATAAGCAGAATCAATATGCATTTTATCCAGCAATGCAGCTTCATCATCTCCCATCATCTCAAAACTCAATGAATCTCCCGGATCGGTTGATTTACCCTGGGCACGGCTGTCTGTTGCTATCACCTTGTAAT
>JBDTKU010000123.1:0-7281 GCA_039935135.1 Ginsengibacter sp.
ATTATGCTACACAAAAGAAATATTCAGAAGGTAACGGTTTTGGGAAGCGGCGTAATGGGAAGTCGCATTGCCTGCCATTTTGCGGGCATCGGATTGCAGGTTTTATTGCTTGACATTCCTGCCCCCGAAAGTAAAGATGCCAGGAGCAAAAATAAAATTGTAAATGATGCCCTGGCTGCCGCCCTCAAATCGTCGCCCTCACCGGTTTTCACAAAAAATGCAGTGAAAAATATCACCACCGGCAATTTTGAAGACAACATGAAAGACATCGCATCCAGCGATTGGATCATAGAAGTAGTGGTTGAAAGATTAGACATTAAAAAGCAGGTTTTTGAGCAGGTAGAAAAATTTAGAAAACCAGGCACGCTTATCACTTCCAACACTTCCGGTATTCCGATTCATCTGATGGCAGAAGGAAGAAGCGATGATTTTAAAAAACATTTTTGTGGCACGCACTTTTTTAATCCGCCGAGATATTTAAGGTTATTAGAAATCATTCCGACCGAATTTACAGATAATGAAGTGGTAGATTTTTTAATGCACTACGGCGATTTGTTTTTAGGGAAAACAACGGTACTATGCAAAGACACTCCAGCCTTCATTGCCAATAGGATCGGGGTTTTCAGTATCATGTCTATTTTCCACATCATGGATAAACTGGAGTTGAATATTGATGAGATAGAAGCGTTGACCGGTACTATTTTTGGACGACCGAAATCTGCTACTTTCCGTACTGCAGATGTGGTAGGCATTGATACCCTGGTAAAAGTTGCTATTGGTGTAAAAGAAAATTGTCCTGATGATGAAGCCAAAGATATTTTTACTATTCCCGGCTGGCTGCAGAAAATGGTGGATAACAAATGGCTGGGAGATAAAACCGGCCAGGGGTTTTTCAAAAAGACCAAAGGTGCCGACGGGCAAAAGGAAATCCTTACGCTTGATTTAAAAACGTTTGAATATGCCCCGCGTAAAAAGCCAAAATTTGCAACATTAGAAACTGCAAAACCAATAGAAGATCTTAAACAAAGAATAAAAATTTTACTGTCCGGAAAAGACAAGGCCGGTGAATTTTACAGGCAATTTCATTACAGTCTTTTCTCCTATATCTCTCATCGGATTCCTGAAATAAGTGATGAGGTCTATCGCATAGACGATGCCATGAAAGCAGGCTTTGGCTGGGAAATTGGTGCCTTTGAAACCTGGGATGTTATGGGCGTGAAGGAAACCGTTGACGCAATGAAAAAAGAAGGTTACCAGGTAACTTCGTGGGTTGAAGAATTTATAAAGGCCGGCAACAATTCGTTTTATAAAATCCAGGATGGAACGCGGTTATACTATGATATCGACAGTAAAGAATACTTGCCTCTCAAGGGTACACAATCATTTATTGTTTTAAGCGATCTTACCGAAAAGACCGTTTGGAAAAACAGCGCTTGTAATTTGTATGATATTGGTGACGGTGTGGTAGGATTAACATGGAATACAAAAATGGGCAGCATAGGGAGTGAAGTGCTGGAAGCCTTAAATAAATCCATAGCCATCGCTGAAGAAAAATATAAGGGTCTTGTAATAGCCAATGAAGGCGCTCAATTTAGTGCTGGCGCTAATGTTGGTATGATATTTATGCTTGCCGCGGAGCAGGAATATGACGAACTGGATATTGCAATACGAATGTTTCAAAATACCACAATGAGAATCCGATATTCTTCTATTCCTGTGGTAGTGGCTCCTCACGGGCTTACGCTGGGTGGTGGTTGTGAAATTTGTTTACATGCTGACAAGGTGCAGGCGGCTGCCGAAACGTACATTGGTTTGGTAGAACTGGGCGTAGGACTTATTCCCGGTGGCGGCGGTACCAAAGAATTTGCGTTGCGTGCCTCCGATGCTATTCAGCACAATGAACCCGAAACCATTCCTTTGCAAAACCGATTTATCACCATTGGTACGGCCAAAGTTTCTACATCCGCTTTTGAAGCCTACGATTTAGGAATATTACGGTCAGGCATAGACGAGATTTCTATAAATCAATTGAGGCGAATTGCAGAAGCAAAACAGGGTGTTATTGATTTGTATGATCGCGGATATTCTCAACCGGTTCAAAGAACTGATATTAAAGTGTTAGGCCGCCAGGGCCTTGGAATGTTGTATGCAGGAATCAATGGGATGCATCGCGGAAATTATATCAGTGATTATGATGTGCAAATTGCTAAAAAACTCGCGTATGTGATGTGTGGCGGCGATCTTAGCCAAACCACCATAGTAAATGAGCAATATTTATTAAATCTTGAACGCGAAGCATTCTTGAGCTTGTGTGGCGAAAAGAAAACCTTGGAAAGATTACAGAGCGTTTTGAAAACCGGGAAGCCGGTTAGGAATTAATTCGTCTGACCGTCCCGGGGCTGACGAGTTAATTCCTTAGTCAATGCATGATGAGAACCTGGTCAGACCCGGGACGGTCAGACCAGGTTCTCATCCAATCTGACGGGGACCGTCAGACCATGCTCAAATAATTTGATTATGAACTTCTCCCCCGAAAATGTTTATCATATTTACAACCAGGGTAACAACCATCAAAAAATCTTTTCCTGCGATGAAGAGTATGAAATTTTTCTAAATCTTGTGAGAACAAATATTTCCGTTCATTGTGAAATTATCAACTGGTGTTTGATGCCCAATCCCCGCCTGACCGGGCGGGCAGGATTTTCATTTTTTGGTATATACTGATGAAAGAGTTTCACAACTCCAGAAACAAGGAGGTTTGGAAATAGATGTACTTACTAATGGAATACGAAAATTATTAAGCGGGTATGCCAGAATTTACAATTCAAAACATGAAACTTCCGGTTCCTTATTCAGGCAAAAAACAAAATCAAAATGTCTATCAGATACTAATTTTCTGATTACACCGAAACAATACAATGATTCTTATTTTAAATGCTTCCATTACATTCATCAAAATCCTTATGTAGCAGGTTTAGTTAAGAAAATGGAAGATTGGAAGTTTTCTTCTTTCAGGGATTACGCCGGATTGAGAAACGGAACGCTTTGTAATAAATCGCTTGCGATTAAATTTTGTTCTTATGAACCTGAAACGTTTATAAAAACTTCTTACCAGATTATTGATGATTTTTATTTTTTATAAAGTCAGACGGTCCCCGTCTGACTTTATAAAAAAAACTTTAATCTCCCATCAGACGGGGGAATCATACAATTTCTGGTCAGATGGAGGACCGTCAGGCCAGAAAAAAGAATCTTTCTACAGTAAACCAGCAAATATTGGAGATTCCTATTCTTTTAGCATAAAAATATATACAGATAATTTGAGGTATCGATTCCGGGCTGGCAAATTTTAATAGGACGGAATCTGTCATTCAAATATTTTAGTGGAAGAGAAAAAAAATTACTTTGAGCTGTTTAACAAAAAAGATATGTAATGACTTGGATGCTAAATCAGATAAACCCCTTTTCAAAATGTATCAGTGAAATCATCAGCAACGGTTGGGTTCAAAATTCAACCTTTTGCTATAGTTTTTATCTTCAACAATATTTTTCAATAGGCAACAACTTTTACAGTAAACAAACAAATAATCCAAATTCCCATTTTTCTCAAAAAAATTATTTAATCTGGACTATACTCACTGGTCTGACGGTCCCCGTCTGACCAGATTTTATTCTCCAATATACAATTTTCGTTGCCGGTTTTTTAAATCCTTATCATCATACCAGGCCACGTACCAGGCTTTATCCGGATTGCTTATATCATCAAGATGAATTGATTTTTCTTTAATTTCTTTATTGCGCCACTGAAAGTGATCCACCAGCACCAGGGCCTGTATGGCAAAGGCGGTCACCATATCTTTATCATGTATTTCCAAAAGATTGTCTCCATTATGCTGTTCAGGATTAAAAGCAAGGTTGCTGCTTCCACAAAATACTACCGGGTCATCTCCTTTAAAATTGACCACGATAAATTTGTGATGGATGGCGTATCCATCTATGCCCGCTACTTTACCAAATGGTTTTGGCAACACATTTTGTATTCCACGGGCAGCCACTCTTATTCCTCTTAGGGAATTGGGTTTATATAAAAAAACACCATAATCCGGGTTGTTGCCAATGGTATCCGTAATTCCATAAGTAAAAACTTTATCGCTCCTTACCTGCTGTTTCACTGCATCTAATATTGAACTTTTGCTGGTATCAATCATTAGGGCAAAAAGTACATCAGTGTTTCCTTGTTTTAAAATACGGTTGCTGATGCGGTCAAAAATTCTTTGTGCATCTGATTTGCTATGAGGTGCGAAAGTAATGGTGACAGTAGGTTGGCCGCTTTCATTAAATTCATTATCTGACGAAGAATGAGGAGAACCTTTAAAAGCTTTCATCTTTTCATCACCAAAAGAAGCGTCAAACACATCGCTGTATAATTGGGCGATCTTTTTATTATCAAAAATAAGAACGTGGTTACTATTTATGTATAATCCATTTGTTGAAAAATTTGTAGATCCTGTAAGCACTTTTACCGCTTTATCTTTTTTTAGTTGAATAAAAACCTTAGAGTGTGCAAGGGCCTGGAAATGGCCTCTTTGAATATCATTTTTATCAGCAACAGCCTCTTTAAATTTATTGGCGAAAGAGGTTTCCATTGAGGAAGGTTTGCCGTGTTTTCCTGCATCGTCCAGGATCATTTTAAGACGATTTTGAGCAGCAAGTTTTAGCAGCCTTTTGCATATTTCGGGTTCGTCCAAATCAAATGCAAAAGATTTTACCGAGAGAGTATTGTCATTAATTGCTTCATCTAGAAAATCGAGTATGCGTTGCCTGGCCTGCCATCCCAGCCATTTGTGTTGCTCTTCAAAAGTGTAATTAACGTATTCATATTTCTTCTTCTCATCATTCCATCTCACTGCTCTGTCGGCTTTTTGTGTAATATCAAAAAGCAGTTCATCTTTCTTGCCGGCCGGCCTCACATGATTGTTGTTTACATTAAAACGTTTGGCATAGGCCACTGAAGAAACAAAACCGCGTGTGAATCCGATCTTTGTTTTCTTCATTTCAAAAGGCCCCACATTTATTTTAATAGAAACAGTCAGGTCTTTTCTCAACGGTTGTAAAATGCCTTCCACCATGTATCTTGGAGTTATTTTGTAGGTATAATTTCCAAATACCGGGATTTCTGTTTCGAGGTCGCTGCTGGGTACATGCACCCAATTAAATTTTTGAATGGGTGAATAAAGTGTGGAATTTCTGTCAGAATGAGGAACATCCGGATTTTTTTCAAAAAAAGTATCAGGAAATTTCATACGGTTATAAAGGTAAGACTGCGTCCATTTATTGCCAATCCTGTATCTATAACTTATACTAAAACCGGCCAGATTATTCTTAAGATCATCAGTAAGATCGAATGCAAGTAAAGTCATAGCGTCACCTTTATGAACTCTTACGCTCACACCATTTTTGGTTTCAAAATTTTCCATAATAACAAGTTTAGATGGTTAAATGATTTTGCAGAAAGTGCAGTTTATTCGTCATTGCCGCTAATGCCGGACTTTTACCAAGATATTCAATGCAAGTTAAATATAATATGTTTTTAAATTTTATTTAAAAAGAGATTCATCTTATAATCTTATAAGACCAACCAATTAAAAATTCATGATAAAAGTTCGTTTACTGGAGGATGTAAATTTTACAAAATACCCACGACGTTGAAATATTTAATTTTCTGCAAATTTTAATAGTCTGAAAACTTAAATAAGCTATTCAGGGATTTTTCCTAATCAAAATTCCACAAAGAAAAAAATGAAAAAATTAATTAAACATTTGTTTAATTTTAAACAAGTGTTTAACTTCGCACCCGTTTTTAAAATGAATAAAAAGGAAACAATTATAGAATCTGCCATAGAACTCTTTAGTGTAAAGGGTTTTGAAGGAACATCCGTAAGGGAAATTGCTGCGGAAGCAGGTGTGAATGTGGCAATGATCAATTATTATTTTGTTTCCAAAGAGAAATTATTTGAAAGTGCTGTTGAGTATAGAGCTTCTTTTTTAAAGGGCTTATTTGAAGAACTTATTACCAATACAATACTATCTCCGATTGAAAAAATGGATATTGTTATTGATAAAACAATTGAAAGAAAATTCTCCAATTCTTTGTTCAATCATTTGCTCCACCGCGAATTAACCCTTGAGCACCGTCCACAATTGCGTGAAGCTATCAGCGAGATAATTCTGAAGAATATGAACTCCATAAAAACCATTATTAAGAACGGCATTCAATCGGGTGATTTTAAACCTGTTGATATTGAACTGACACTTACCACTTTATTGGGTACTATTAATTATTTACTTACTTCTGATATAATGTGCAGAAAGATATTGGGCAAAAAAGAAGGTTTCAGTCCATTTCAAAATAAACAATTAAAGAAGCGGTTGAGCGAACACACTAAATTATTGATGCGTTCCTATTTATTAAAAAAATAAAAATAAAATATTAAAAAATGAAGGGCAGGAGCAAAGCGAAGTTTGCGATTAAATTATTTTCAGTGTTATCAGTTGCGTTTATTTTTTTGGCAATGAATATGGTTTCACTTACAGTAAAATCGCAGGATGTGAGATCTGTTTCTTTAAAAGAAGCTATTGACCTCAGTTTGAAAAATAGCCACATTCTCGCAGCATCATCAGCAAGAAATGAGCAGGCTGATGCAGAAGTGAAGGTAGCGTTGAATAACCGCCTTCCCTCAGCAAGTGCTTCCGGAGCTTATTTGTATTTGAACACACCGGGTGTTTCTTTAAAAACAAAATCATTGGGTGGAGGTGGATCTGATACTACAGGAAATAAGACCGGAGGACCGCGCATAAACCAGGCGATGTATGGAATTCTAAATGTTTCACTTCCTGTTTATGCCGGCGGCAAAATCAAATATGGAATAGAATCTGCAAAATATTTGCAACAGGCTACATTGCTTGATGCAGAAAATAATAAAGAATCGGTAATTATTAATACGATAGATGCTTATGTGAATTTATATAAAGCAGTTGTAACTGTAGATGTGGTGAAAGAAAATGTGATGCAATCGAGACATCAGGATTCTGTTTTTTCGAGATTGGAACAAAACGGGCTGTTGGCGCGAAATGATCTTTTAAAATCTGAATTACAAACATCCAATATTGAATTGTCTCTTTTGGATGCAGAAAGTAATTTGAAAGTGGCCAACATTAACATGGATCTAATGTTAGGCATTCCTGAAACAACGATCTTAAAAACAGACGCCACAGGGTTTG
>JBDTKU010000124.1:0-12909 GCA_039935135.1 Ginsengibacter sp.
GTTGCGTTGCCACATGAAAATAAAGTGCAGTTTTATTCTTCTCCCGATTTGAAAAAATGGGAATTATTGAGTGAATTTGGGAATGCAGGATTGCAAGGAGGAATCTGGGAGTGCCCTTTTTTTATTAAACTTCCGATTGAAGGAAAAGCAGGAAAAACAAAATGGGTTTTGGTAAATTCATTCCAGGACACGCACAGCAATGAGATCGAAGAATATTACGTTGGAGAATTTGATGGTACAACTTTTAAAAATGATAATCCCGCGGATAGAGTTTTGTTGGTAGATCATGGAGATGCTTTGTACGCCGCTATTCCATGGAATAATTTACCTGCCGGGCAGCACACATATATCGGGTGGATGGTGCCCCAGGATCAACAGGAAACTTATCCATGGAGAGGCCAAATGTCCATTCCAAGAGATATTGGATTGCGGGAAACAAAAGATGGAATAACGCTTGTTCAAAATCCTGCAAAAGTGATCAAAGAAAATCTCTCCAAACTTTCCAAAAAAATGGTGCATGTCGAAAATTTAAAAGTGGAAGGTGATCGTCAAAATATTTTAAAAGCAAATGCAATCAGTGGGAATTCTTATTGGCTCGAAGCAGAAATGCAAGTGTCTTCCAACGCTAAAGCCGGATTTAAAATTGCAGAAGGAAAAGATAAAAACGGAAATATTATTTATGAAACCGTAATTGGATATGATGCATCAAAACACCAGGTGTATGTTGACAGGACTCATTCTGGTGGAAAGATAAATCCGGACAAACTAATTCAGACAATGGATGTTGCTGAAAATAATGGCAAAATAAAATTTGAAATTCTTTTAGATAAATCTTCCCTTGAAGTGTTTGTAAATGATGGAGAACAGGCGCTCACTACTTATATTTATCCTCCTTCAATGGTGGATGGGATTTCTGCGTTTTCCAATGATGGTAAATCTGAAATAAAGAATTTAAAGATTTGGGACATGTCAAAATAAAAAAGTGCTTTATTTGTTGCTTTACTGTAAAATTTACTTTAGGATCATCACCGGTACCGGGCATTTTCGGTAGAGTGCTTCAACACACTTTTATTGGTAAGTGAATACAAAAAACTATGAACGCCGGGTAGTGCAATCATCAATTGAACTTCATAGGAATCCGGTTTATTTCTTTGTTTACTGTCATTTTAGAAAATCAAAGATTAACCATAGTGTTATTGACAGAATTGTTTATCATCTTTTTATAAATATTTTTTCATTAATCCTTTCACCATTTTTTTATAATCATCTAATTCTTTAAACTGGTCCTGGATGAATTGATTGTCTTCCAATTTTCCCATGATCGTATTCATTTCATCTGCGTTTTCATAGATCATTTTGCGGAAAGGATTTGAATAATCTTTTGCGCGCGATTCGTATATGGCTTTGCTGGCCCACGTTTTTGTTGCTACAGACCGCTGGAGTAATTGTTTAAAATAGTCGGGAGTAAATTGTTTGGAAGTAATATTTTCAACTTCCAATAATGAAGTGTAGCCATGAATCAATTTGTTTTTTTCATATTCTTCGCCACTCCTGCGATAAAAATCGTGCACCTCTTTCCAGGAATGGATCTTGCCGGTTTTGATCTTGACTTTCAACTTTTCTACATCGGTGGCGGGAATAAGCTGTCCGCCGATATTTGTCCATTTATTCCTCGAAATTTTTGTGGGAATGCTTTTTTTGAATTCGTCAAAAGAAGGAAATTTATTAGCGTTGATATGATTGATTAACTGAACAGTTCCATAATAGCTAATCAATTCTTTGAATAAATCAACGGATTCTTTTATTTTGATAACTTCTGTTTTCCGCTTGCTGTTTTCAACGCCTTCCATCTCTGCATTTCCATTCTCATCCACTTTTAGCTTTGATAAAATTTCAATTGTAGTAAACATTTCATTGATAGTGTCAGGCGCCAGGTAGCTGTATTCAATAGTTTGAATTTTTTCGATTCGTTTATCACGGTTTTCAAATTTCCATGCATTTCTTTCCAATGCATACATATTGTACATGAACCAATATCCGGGCATCAACACCAACTTATCATTGGTGACATCATTGCTCACCAAACAAAATGGAATCCGGATGTTCATTTCAAAAGGATAATCTCCTTTTGCCAGAATGCAGAAGGAAGCAAATTTTGAATTGTGCTTTAGGCTAACACACAGGCCCGGCCAGAAACCACGCCCGGCAATGATTTCGCCGTCTGCGGCGCGGCTGTTATGATTGCTTCCAATGGTGGCACCTGCAGCGATATTGCTTTGGCCCATCACAAGCGACGCACATAAAAAAGAATTATTATGATGTTGTTCGTGGCTGGGAAAAATCAAGGTGTTTAAAACTTCACAGCAAGAAATAGTTGAATTGTTTCCGAGGTAAGAATTGATAAGCCGTGCTCCATATTTTAATTGTGAGTGCGCTGCCATAATAAAACGCACCGCTTTTACGCCATAGAATATACGGCATCCATAACCCACAATCCCGTTTACCATTTCACAACCTTCACCAATTTGTGAAGTTCTTTCTGCATCACTGTTGATGGTAAGATTTTTTAATTTATTGGCGCCTTTTAAATAAGCGTCAGTGCCAATAATTACGTCTTTGATGATATCGCAATCTTTGATAACGCACCGGTCGCCTATGGTTCCATAAAAACCTCTTTTTACATTTGATTCATTTTGTGTCAATTCAAGGAATCTTTTCTGAAGCTCTGTGTCTTCGGGATTGTTGCTCCAGAGATAAGCGTCTCCGGGAAGCATTCTGTCAAAAGGAGCGATGCGCCTTCCGCCATTTTCATTCCGCACTTCGATCCAGACGCGGGCACTTTCTTTTTCTCCTTCTTTTAAAATGCCATAGCCGAATTTTGAATAATCTGTAGTAGCCAGCTCATTTACATTGGTGATCATCACTTCATTGCCTATGATGTAGTGACTTAGATATCCGGCGTTATCAATACACACATTGTCTCCAAAATCGCAACTAATAATGTGACTGTTATAAATTCCGACGGGCATTCGAAGATTGTGAAATTCGAGATAAAATGGTTCCAGCTTTCCGATACGAATTAGTCCATGAAATTTGGAATTTTTTACCAACACAGGATCAAATTCTTTTGAAACAAAAATTTTTGCCCAGTCATCTGAAGTGTTCCCATTTCTGATAAGGATTTCTATTTCAGAGCCCGAAAGCCGACGATAATCAATTCCATTGTTGTTCTGTTGGTTTCTTAAATAATATTCATCTTCTCCATCGGGGATATATTCCGGATCAATAAAATCATACCCTAAGTTGTTGATGGGATGTTTTGTAATTATGTTCATGGGGAGTTATGGTTATGAGTGATAAGTGAATAGTAATTGATTAATAATAGTTGTTTTCATTCATCTGTTGCCTAAACCAACTAATAGACCAAATCAAAATCTTTAATTATTTTAATAAAATATGAGCAGCAATATATGAATGAATTTACTAGGTAAACTTTTAATTTAAACTTAAAAAACCTATTAATTATTACTAACAACTTTTGTTTATTCTACAGTAACTGACTTTGCCAAATTCCTCGGTTTATCCACATCACATCCTTTGGAAACTCCTATATAATAGGAAAGTAATTGCAAAGGAATTACGCTCAGAAGTGGCGCTACGACTTCGTTTGCAGGCGGTACAAAAAATACATCATCTGCCATTGTAGGAATGATGTCATCGCCTTCTGTGATGATGGCAATTACTTTTCCTTTACGCGCTTTTATTTCCTGGATATTGCTTACGATTTTTGCATGATATTCATCTTTGGTGGCTACAAAAACCACCGGCAGACTTTTATCGACTAATGCAATTGGTCCATGTTTCATTTCTGCAGCAGGATAACCCTCTGCATGTATATATGAAATTTCTTTCAACTTTAGCGCGCCTTCCAGGGCTATTGGAAAGTTATATCCTCTTCCAAGATACAATGCATTATTGGCGTCTTTGTATCTTTCTGCGATTGGCTTTACGAGATCGCCATTCTTTAAAATAGAATCTACTTTTTCTGGGATATTTTCCAGCTCAATCAACAATTCGGTGTATTTAGATTGTTCAATGGTTCCCTTTTCTTTAGCGATCTTTAAAGCGATCATCATCAACACCGCTAATTGCGCGGTGAAAGCTTTAGTAGAAGCAACGCCAATTTCAGGTCCTGCATGTGTATAAGCACCCGCGTGTGATGCGCGGGAAATGGAAGATCCTACTACGTTTACAATTCCAAAAATAAAAGCGCCTTTTTCTTTTGCTTTTTCAATCGCCACTAAAGTATCTGCAGTTTCACCACTTTGTGAAATAGCAATAATTACATCACCTTTGTTTACGATTGGATTCCGGTAACGAAATTCTGATGCATATTCTACTTCCACCGGAATTCGGCAAAGCTCTTCAATAATATATTCTGCTTCCAAAGCCGCATGCCAACTGGTTCCACAAGCGATAATGATATATCGTGGCGCTTTGATGAGCGCCTCAATATTATCCTGTATGCCTTTCATGGTGATGGTTCCTTTTTCTGCGTCTAACCTTCCCCGTAAGCAATCATAAATGGTAGTTGGTTGCTCATAAATTTCCTTGAGCATAAAATGATCATAACCTCCTTTTTCTATGGCGGCCAATTCCAAATCGAGGGTGGATATGTAAGGCATTTGTCTTTCATTACCCAGATTTTTAAGAATCAGTTCTCCTGCTTTGACGATGGCGATCTCATAATCATTTACGTACACTACTTCTTTTGTGTATTCCAACATCGGCGTGGCATCTGAGCCAAGAAAATGTTCATCCTTTCCAATACCAATTACCAAAGGGCTTCCTTTTCGCGCGGCAATGATGGTATCGGGGTTATCTTCATCAAGTAACAGAATCACATACGCACCGGACACTCTTTTTAATGCAATACGCAGCGCTTCTTCCAATGGTGACTTAGTATTTTTTTGAATGTCTTCGATAAAATTCAATAACACTTCTGTGTCAGTTTCACTTTTAAAAGTGTAACCTTTCTTAATTAGTTCCGATTTTAGTTGGGCATAATTTTCAATGATGCCGTTGTGTATCATCGCGAGTTTGCCGTTGTTGCTTTTATGAGGATGCGCATTCACATCACTTGGTTCGCCATGAGTGGCCCAACGAGTATGTCCAATCCCAATGTTTCCATTAACTGGCTTGCCAAGCAACGATGTTTCAAGTTCAGCTACTTTACCTTTCTTCTTAAAAACATGCAACCCGTTATTGTTAATGAGAGCTACTCCTGTGCTATCATAGCCACGGTATTCCTGTCTTTTAAGGCCTGTAATTATTATTGGGTAAGCTTCCCTGGGACCAATATATCCAACTATTCCACACATAATTTATATTTTTAAATGGCACAAAATAACGAAAAAGTCAGAAGTTATTACTGTTTCATGAGGCTGAACGAAGTAGAAATATAAGATAAAAGTTGGTTTACTGCAATATTATTAATTTTATCAGTCTTGTTGATTTGATGAATAAAAAATGGTTTATAAATTCATTTTTCAAAACTTATTTTTCAAAGATGATTTTTATTATTTCTCAAAAAAAAATATTATTTATTTTTTTTTCTTGGCGTTGCTATGTAGCAATACTTTATCAGCCAAAAGAAAAATTTTAAATTCAGGTAATTGCTTTTTATACTGCAAGAAATAATTTGGCTCATATTAGTTTTGTACACGAAGCCAATATGTGGTTTCCAAAGATGGCAATGAAATATAATTTCATTTACGACTCAACTACCAATTGGAATAATCTTAATAGTAAATTTATTTCGCAATACCAGGTTGTTACTTTTTCAGATTCGCGTCCTGATGATCCGGCTCAAAGGAAAGCTTTTCGGATTTATATGAAAAAGGTGCCTCATGGATAAGATTTCATTTTTCCGCTTTCGCGTTAACGCCTTCTGACTTTCCGATGGATTGGAATTGGTATCACAATCAGTTTTTAGGTTCTGGATCCTATGTAAGTAATACCTGGCGGCCAACGTCGGCAATTTTGCGTGTAGAAGATCACCATCATCCGCTCACAAAAGATCTTCCTGACACTTTCAAATCGCCCGCGAACGAATGGTATAGGTGGTAAAATGATTTGCGAAAAAAATCCGATCATTCAAATATTGGTGTCAAATGATTCCAATAGCTTTCCGCTGGGGACCGGCCCAAAAAAAAGTGAGATTTGGAATAGTGGATATTATCCTGTTGTATGGACCAACAAGAATTATAAAATGATTTATTTTAACATGGGGCATAATGATATGGATTACGAACATGAAATTGATAGCACTAACCGAAGCCTCCCTCATACTTTTCTTAATAAAATACAGGATCAATTAATTATTAATACGCTCCTTTGGCTTGGTAAAAAATAGAAACGAAGGAAATTTCTTGGGTTGCTTTCTTCAACTCCACTTGCAGCCGGAAAATTGCACATTTTTATAATTTACCTAAAGTGGCTTTTTTGTGAGAAAAATGAAAAGACAAAATGTATATAAATAATCCAAAATGTCGTATATTTGGAGAAAGAATATAATAATGACCCATCAAACAAAAAAAATAAAGCCTTACTCAACAAAAGATGATTTACCTTCTGTTGTAAATGAAGCAGCTCTTCAATATAATACATTGAGAGTGATTTTAGGTGGAAATAAAAGCCTGAAAGACCCTTTGACAGGGGATTTTGATTTAATTAATCTTTCCCGTACCGGCGTTAAAAAATCTACCCTAAAATCACTCGCCGATTATCTTGGAATTACAATGGAAACAATAAGCGGTCTTCTGCATTCCTCCTATAGGAATATTCAAAGGAAAGATGAAAATGAACTTCTTGATACCTTAAAAACTGAGAAGGTATTGGAACTGGCGGCCTTTGCCCAGCGCGGTATGGAGGTGATTGGTGATAAAGAATCTTTTGCCGAATGGCTTCATAGTCCCCTGGTTGCCCTGGGAAATAAAATGCCTCTTCATTTTTTAGATACTTCCTTTGGCATTCAAATGGTTACTAAAGTTTTGGGCCGTTTAGAACAGGGAGTTTATTCATAATTGATTGACACTTTACAATGGAATTATACAGGATTACACAAGTGCAATTTTCTGAAGATCTTTCAGGAAATGGTTCCAGGCTTTTTGGCGGACGTTGGAACAGCGAGGGTTATTTTGCGTTATATACTTCCTTAACAAGGTCTATGGCATTGTTAGAAACATTGGCTCATACTCCTGCAAAAATGTTGGACATCAGAAATTATCAGCTTATTACTTTATCTGTTCCGGATAACGCCAGCACTGAAAGAATTTTATTATCTTCTTTACCCAAATTTTGGGATGCTCCGGATACACGATCTTTTACCAAAAAACTGGGAGATAAATTTCTTAGTGAAAATTTAAAGCTTATGCTTGAGGTGCCGTGTGTTTTGATGCCTGAGGAAGTTAATTATGTATTAAATCCTTTGCACAAAGAAATGAGCAAGGTGAAGATTATAAACCAGCGAAGAATTTATTTTGATAAACGCATGGAAGAAAATATTTGATTTTTCTTATGTACAAGGAGTTCGCGGCTTAACTTTTCCTCTTACCTTCCATTAATAAATGCAATGCATTTTCAAAGTTGCCGGCAGCAGTCACTTCACCTGAATTGACAAAGAAAATTTCATCCGCGTTCTCTATCGTATTAAGCCTGTGAGCAATAATTACTTTGGTAGTTGTTGATGGCAATTTTTGTAAAATGTCTTCTAATAATTTTTCAGTTATTGTGTCAATATTTGCTGTGGCTTCATCTAAAATCAATAGGTCGGGTTTTCGCAAAACGGCTCTTATAAATGCGATCAGTTGTTTTTCGCCAAGGCTCATCGAATCGCCACCTGAAACTATTTTGGTATCTAAGCCGTTTTCGAATCTTTCTACCAGATTCCCTAATCCTGATTCATAGAGTTTATTATTTAGTTGTTCCTTGTCCAAAAGTTTATACGCTTCATTTCCATATAGAATGTTATCCCGAACGGTTCCATTAAATAAAAATGGCTCCTGCAAAATGAATCCAATCTTTTTGCTGAGTTCCGATGCGTCGTAACTTCTTAAATCATTTCCATTAAAGAACACCTCCCCTTCAGAAGGGTCATATAACCTGGCAATAATAGAAGCAGTGGTTGTTTTCCCTCCGCCTGTTGGGCCAACAAAAGCATAAGTTTTTCCTTTATCCAGCTTAAAATTAATATTGTGTAAAACTTCTTTTCCTCCCGGGTATTGAAAAGAAACATTTTTAAAATCTATTAGTGATCCATTTTGAATATGGTTAGATTTTGTATCTTTTTTCTGCTGCATATCAGATTCCAAATTTAGAATCACAGATATCCTGTCCCACGCGGCCATTGCTGTTTGAAAGCTGGCCCATAATGTTGCAAGCTGCTGCAAAGGTTGATAAAAATATTGTACATACGCAATGAAGCTGATTAATAATCCAATGGTGAATTCTCCTTCTGAAATTAAATAAATTCCAAAAGCTAAAACTATTAACTGTGCGATATTGGAGAAAAGTGTGAATACGGGTGCGAAAACATTATTCACCAAACCAGCGCCTACGCTGGCTTTGTAATTAATAGTGTTGGCAGAATTGAATTTTTTTCTGAAATAATCTCTCCTGTTAAAAGCGATGATGGTTTTAAAATTACCAAGCCCTTCCTGTATTTCAGCGCTTAAACCTCCAGTACTTTTCAAACTTGCCGCATTTTTTTTCTTCACCCACGGTGAAATGATTCTTACAAAAACTAAAATAAACACAGCGGGGGCCAAAGCTGCAGCTCCAAGATCCACATGAATTGCCAGGAGAAAAATGGCAGCGCCCAGCATAGTGAAAATGCTGTCAACAAAGCGCATGAGAGACTGTGAAAAGAACTGGTTTACTTTATCGGTATCATTGTTTATTCTTGAAATCAGATCACCTGCTTTATTTTGATTAAAAAAAGCGATAGGCAGTGATTGTATCTTATTGAAAACTTCGTTGCGCAAGCTAAACAACATCCTGATTCCAATGCTTCCCATAATCTTTGTCTGCAAATAATCTGTGATTGCAGACACAATATAGATACCCAATAAAAATCCAGTGAATAATAGTAATCCATGGAAGAGTTTTGTCTGGATATAATGATCAATAGTGTATCCTATAAGGTACGGAGTAAACATGGAAAGACCGGAATTTAACGCCATCACGACGAAAGCGATTACCAGGTTCTTTTTTTCGCCCTGCATGAAGACGAGCATTTTTTTTATTGCTGCGCCAGTAGAAGTTTTATTTTCCTTGTAGAGATTATAATCCATTATTTTTTTAAAATTGCGAAGGCAAAAGTAAACTGAAATGCCTATTGGAGAAGATTGATTTTCGCCAAGAGGCAGGTTTAAGGTGGTGAAAGGTGAAAAATAATTGCTTCATAAAAATTTCGGGAAGGAGTTTTAAAAACTCCTGGTAGCTTAATAATTTAAAACTCTCCATAATACCAGATACAGTAAACCAAGAAATATGGTTGATTTTTATTTTTGTAAAATTTTCTGTCAATGTAGGATGGAGCAAATTTATTTTATCACTACTTCTGATATTACTTTTTCCCCAAGCTCTTCATTTACTCTTTCTATAATCTTTGGTTTTTGATAGATCAGTTCATTTTTTAGCGGAGCAACTGAAGTGTAAATATATAAAGTGGAGTGGATGATCTCAATTTTATCGGTATAATTCGCAATCGTTTTTCCCATGATCTTTTCCCAGGCATCTTTTATTTGCATTGACTGCACACCGCTTTTCAGTTTGCTTTTTTTTAAGAATTCTTTTAATGCTTCGCCGATTGAAACTTCCATTTGGTAAAGATAGTTATTTGATGCAGTTTAGATTGCCTGAAAAAATAGTTTAGAGTAGTTTAGTAAAAATAGTTTAGAGTGGTTTAGAAGGAAAATATTTTAGGATAGCTTAGAGCTAACCTCTCCTAAATGCATTCCGGATTTTCTAAACCATCTAATCCCCCTGAATCCATCTACACTCTTCCAAACCTTTCATACCAGTTCAATAATCTGCACAGTATTTCCAAACTGAGAAAGCGAATCCCGCAGGCGCTGCGCGTGCGTGTCGGTGATAAAAACCTGCCCGTTATTTTCCAGGCATACATATTTCAACAAATTTTTGATCCTGGTTTCATCTAATTTTTCGAAAACATCATCTAGTAATAAAAGTGGAGCAAAGCCTTTTACATTTTTTAAAATATCCAATTCAGCCAGCTTGCATGCAAACAGTAAGCTTTTTCTTTGGCCTTGCGATGCGATAGTTTTAAATACATTTTCATGCAAGAGAAAGATAAGATCATCTTTATGAATACCCACATTGGTGCGCTGTGTAAGCCTGTCTTTTTGCCTTGAGGCTATTAATAATTCTTCAAAATTATTTTCATTTTGCATGCTGCTGTACTCCAAAGAAACCTCTTCATTATTTCCTGATATGCTTTTATAAAATTCCTGTACGAGGGGGAATAATTTTTTAGAAAAATCATTTCTTACATGGTGAATATAATTTCCCGGAGCGATTAATTGCTGATCAAAAGTTTCAAGTAATGCAAAATCAAATTTTCCTTTCTGCGTTTCATTTTTTAAAAAACTATTTCTTTGCGCCAGCACTTTGTTATAAACGATCAGCTCTTGAAGATATTCTGCATCAACCTGGCTTATCAAAGTATCCAGAAATTTTCTTCTTTCTTCACTTCCGCCGGTTATCATTCCTATATCATCAGGAGCAATGATTACGCAGGGAAATTTACCAATGTGATGCGAAAATTTTTCATAAGCGACATCATCTAAATAGAATTCTTTTTTTTGCGAAGCGCGGTAAATACAAACAATTTTTTGGTAGTCAGAAGCTTCAATTTCATTTTGTAATTCACCTTCGAGCCGAAAGCCATCTTCTCCAAAACGAGTATTCAAAACATCTGATTTGGTAAAATAGCTTTTTGTAAAGCAAAGGTAATTTATAGCATCCAGTAGATTGGTTTTGCCTTTTCCATTGAGGCCACAAATACCAATTATTCGATCATTAAAATCGAAAGATTGGAATTGATAATTTTTATACCCGGTTAAAATAATTCTTTTAAAAAGCAAGATATTTTTTAGGTTAAATGGTTAGGGTTGTTAATTGGTAGAACAATAAAACAGAAATCCTGGTTATTGGTTTGTTTACCGGACTACTTTATAGACCTCCGGTGTAGGGTGGCAGAGAAGTCATTATTCTTCTTAAATAATTCACCTGGCCAAGATGATAACTAAGATGAGCAAGCAAATAAGTTAACATGAGTTCTGTCGAAAAAACTTCATCCCTTATTTTTAGGGGAAAATCTTTTTTTAAATCTTCTGTGGTCAATTTTGATAAGGTATTTTTGATCGTTTCTTTTAATTCTTTTAAATTATTAATTAATTTTTCTCTGGGAATATTTTTTAAAGAAAACTCTTCATCACGGTTACGAACAAAATCAGTGTTTCCCAAAGTTTTTCCTATAAAATGATTAAGATTCCCCAAAAGATGCAACGTTAAATTTCCGACAGAATTAGTGATTCCCTTTTTTGTTTTCCAAATATCAGATTCACTTTTAAATAAATTAATTTCTTCTATTAATTTGTTGAGGTCTCTTTCGAATAGTTCAGCTAAATTCATTTTTTAAAATTAAGGTTTTACAGTAAAAGAAGTTTTAAGGGCAATTTTGATTCTGTTGCTACCCGTTTTGTTTCCCAAAAAAACGCAAAAAATAATTTGTAAAGATACAGAATGAGCTATTATTTAAATCTTGTTAAGATAGGGTAACATTTCAGTATCATTATTATATTTGCGTTTATGACTATTGAATTACTTAAAGATTTGAGAGACCGATTGATGGTTTTGAGGAGGTTTCTTTGACGTGGAGAACCGCGAACAAAAAATAAATAACGATAAGCAACTCTCACTTTCTCCTGGTTTTTGGGACGATAGCACGCGAGCAACTTCTGTTTTAAAATCAGTTAAACTTAATGAATATTGGTTGAATATTTACGCAGATGTAAAAACCAAAATTGAAGACTTTTCCGTTCTCTTTGAGTTTTGGAAAGAAGGCGAAGCCGAAGAAGAAGAAGTGAAAGAAGCTTATGCCAGCGCGCTAAAGGCAGCGGATGAGGCTGAGTTTAAAAGCACTTTAAATAAGCCGGAGGATGAAATGCCTGCTATCCTGCAAATCAATAGTGGAGCAGGCGGAACAGAAAGCCAGGATTGGGCAGAAATGCTTTTGCGGATGTACAGGATGTATGGCGAAAAGCAAGGATGGAGCGTAACGGAACTGGATTTTCAGGATGGAGAGGGTGCCGGAATTAAAAGTGCTACATTGCAATTTGATGGTCCGTTTGCGTATGGTTTCTTAAAAGCCGAAAGTGGCGTTCACCGTTTGGTGCGCATTTCTCCGTTTGACAGCAACGCCCGCAGGCATACGAGTTTTGCCAGCGTGTATGTATATCCGTTAATTGATGATTCAATTGAAATAAAAGTAAGTCCTGCTGATGTGGAATGGGCTTTTTTCAGGAGCGGAGGGAGTGGCGGACAAAATGTAAATAAGGTGGAAACAGCGGTCAGACTGACTCATAAGCCTTCGGGAATTATTGTAGAATGCCAGCAGGCAAGAACGCAGGGCGAAAACCGGGAGAAAGCAATGTCGATGTTAAAAAGTCGTTTGTATGAAGAGGAAATGCGGAAGAGGCAAGAACAGCTTGATGTAAATAATGCTTCCAAGAAAAAGATAGAGTGGGGCAGCCAGATACGCAGTTATGTTTTTCATCCGTATAAAATGATCAAAGACCACCGTACTGATTATGAAGTTGGAAA
>JBDTKU010000125.1:0-12364 GCA_039935135.1 Ginsengibacter sp.
GTGGCATTTTTTTTAATAATGATTTTTAATTTAATGAGTGGTTTGTTTACACCCATTGAAAGTATGCCGCACTGGGCGCAGGTAATTACCTGGTTCAATCCCGTTACTTATTTTATTGAAGTGATGCGAATGGTAATTCTAAAAGGAAGCGGTCTGGCAGATATAAAGAATCAAATATTTGCAGTAATTGGATTTGCAGTTTTCTTTAACGGATGGGCGATCTTAAATTACAGGAAGCGCTCCTGACATTCCTTATTTATTTTGTCCCGATTTCTAATCTCAATTTTAAATATTATTTATCATTTAAGTCAATATTCTCGGCTATTTAATTTTAAATTAATAACTTGGCACAATTCTTTTTGAAGGAACATTATTCATTAACTCAAAATTTATAATAGTGAAAATTAATCTAAGTTTAATTGTTGCTGCAATAGCATTGGTTTGTACCACAAGTTGTACAAGTACGAAAAAATTTAACGCCCTCTATTCCAATTACAACAAAGTAATGGACAGGAATAGCCAGTTAACAAGAGAAGGCGAGGAATGCAAAGGAAATCTTGACCACGCAAATGTTGTAATTTCTGGATTACGAGACCAGTTAAATGCTGAACGTAATCACGTTAAAGCTTTGCAGAATGCGCTTGATAAATGTCTTACCTCTGCCAGCCAGGGAAATGTAAACGTTTCTAAACTGGTAGATGAGATTAACGTATCCAATAAATACATTCAGGAACTCATAGCTTCAAAAAGCAAAAGTGATTCATTAAATATGGTTCTTACTAACAACCTCACCAGGTCGCTGAGCCGGGATGAAATGCAGGATGTGGACGTAAAGGTTTTGAAAGGGGTTGTTTATATTTCTCTTTCTGACAATATGCTTTACAAATCCGGAAGCTATGAAATTTCTGACAGGGCAAATTCAACCCTATCAAAAATTGCAAAAATTATCACAGACTATAAAGATTATGATGTGCTGGTGGAAGGAAACACAGATAATATTCCCATCTCAAAAACCAACATTCGTAATAACTGGGATCTAAGCGCTTTGAGAGGCTCCTCAGTAGTTCAGGCCTTACAAAATAACTTCGGTGTAGATCCAAAACGCCTCACAGCCGGCGGTCGTGGTGAATACAATCCAATTGCCAGCAACGCCACTCCTGACGGTATGACAAAAAACAGGCGCACAGAAATTATCATTACACCTAAACTTGACCAATTCATGGATTTGATTGGCAAAGGACCAGCTTCTGATTCTACAAAAACAGAATAACTCTAAAATTTAATTTTATTAAAAAAGCATTTATGAAAAACTCATAAATGCTTTTTTATTTTATGCATTTTCCAGTAAAGCAAGAAATAATGAAGATTCTTATTTTCATCTTAAAAAATGCAAAAGATCTTCATTAAATTTTTAGCTAAAAGGGCTGAAAAAAATGAGCCGGGAAAATTTTACTTTTAATCGTTTTTTAAATTTTTACAAAAGATCATAATCCAAAATACGCCTGAGATATCTTCTGTCCTGGATGATCCAGGTTACTTCATAACTTCCTCTTGGGTTTCTTGAAAAAAGATAAATATAAACACGCTGGCCGGTGGTTGAAATATATACGGCGTCAGTAGTGCGCTCTATGCCTTTATCCTGGTAAGTAAAATTTAAATTGAACAGATCTTTATACGCCGTAGGCGGGATTGCGATGGTGTCTCCGCGTATGATCAGCATGACATTGCTGATTTCTGTTTTGGGAACTTTTCCGAAATCGCCGCCATAATAAGGCCTGCGATCTATTCGTACCAGGTATTTTTCGTCATAATTAAGTTTGTGCTTTTCAGGATCAAAAGGTGCGATTTTTACTTCAGCTTTTATTCCGTTTCCTTCAAAAACAATTGAATCTTTTCCTAAAGAGGTATAAGGCACTTTTTCCAACGGAGTGGTAGGTGCGCCATCGCCAATTCCCGTCAAAGTAAATGTGGCCAACTCTGCTCTGATATCTTTAGTACGAAATCTTTCAAAAGATTCTGTTTTTCTTCTTGAATCAGGTATGTCATCACTTTGTGCAAAAACCTGCGAAGCAAAAAACATTGCCGAAGCAAAAAACATCAATTGTTTGGCCTTCTCCATTTGAATATCGTTTTTGAATTTATTCTTCCACCTTTGGATATCCCTTCGCGATCCAATCAGTTTTAATATTGTGGGGAAGGTTTAGCAAATGATAATTAGTAAATTTCATTTCCTTCAACAAAGCGATTGCCGGCCTTACATTTGGGCAATTATCAAAAGGGCAACACCCGCAATAAATTACAATATCAGCCTCGCGCGAAACATTATTTAAAGAATCTTTTAATTTTTGGATATTCTCTTTTTCGCCGGTCATCCCAATATCAATTGAATGCGGAATTACCACACCCGGACCTACGCAATAAATAAGAGGAATGTTTTCTTTGTTGTTAAGAGTTTGTGCAAGATCAGCCGGTTGAATTAGCTGGTCCGCAGTCCAGTTTTCTGGCTTAGGTTGTTGTCCTTTACATTGTTGGAAACCGAGAAAAATAAATGCCACTACAATCGGAAGAAATAATTTATTTATTTTCATACAAAGTATTTTCTCAAAAATAAAAGAAAATTTTTTGGGATTTTTTCAATTAACTTTTTTGAAAACCATTGGTAGAGCCAGTGATATTATTTTGAAAAAGTATCACTGTTGGCTTTTTCAGCTTTTGCTTTTTTACGAAAAAATCCGCGGAGCAAAAAATTGTGTTGAACCGCTTCAAGATCTTCATCAAGTTTTTGGCTGGCTGATTGCAGATTTTGCATGGTAATTTTTAATGAAGCAGCAGTCTTTTCATCGCCTAAAAACATTCCCGCTGGTGTTTTGGGGTTTTTTAAACCATCGTTTACCGTTTTGGCTGCGCCCTGCAGGCTACTTATCACCTCATTTGATTTATCAGCCATCTGCTGCAGTTTTCCAACTGTAGAACGCAATTTGCTGAAGATAACGGTATCGCTTACCAGGTCATTGGCCAAAGTTCCTGTATCATTTAGCCGGGCAGTGTAATGATTTACATTGGCCGACAATTGCTGAAGATTTTCTGAAGCTTTTTTTAAAGTAGTTACTGTTTTGAGAAGCTCATCTGCAAAAGTTTCATCATTCAATAATTTTCCGACAGAACCCTTTCCTTCTGCCATAGTATTACTTATCACTTTCAGATTATCAGTTATAGCAAGAAGATTGTCGTTATTTTTTGAAAGAGTAGCCATCATCGCGTCTGTATTTAAAATTTCATCATTGTTCAAAACATCTCCATTAGAAATTTGAGGAGCCTGTGAACTGCCGCCGTAGATTTCTATTATTTTATTGCCGATCAATCCATCACTCGAAAGTTTGGCCTTTGCATTTTTATGAATGTAAGGAACAGCTTTTTCATTAATATTCATATCCACTTCCACTTTTCCTGTGCCTATCAGAGTTACGTTTTCAATAGTACCCACTTTTACACCGGAAAACCAGATATTGTTTCCTTTTTGGAGGCCATTCACATTTTGAAAAAAAGTTTTTATAGCAATTGATTTCTCAAAGGTGTTCTTTTGAGAGCCAAGAGTGAGTACAGTCCAGATAAATATGGCAAGTCCCAGGACAATAAATATTCCTACAATGATGGCTCTTTTGTTTCCGGATGGTCCCATAATTATGTAATAAAATTATATTTATAAAAATTTTTTATTCTCTCATCGTCGCTGGCAAAAACCTCATCAAAAGTTCCCGTCTTAATAAATGTTCCATCATACAGCATTGCCACTTTATCTCCCGTGGTTTTAGCACAGGTAAGATCATGCGTAATGATGATGGAGGTAGTATCAAAATTATGTTTTACCTGGTTTATAAGGCTGTTTATTTCAATACAGGTAATTGGATCAAGGCCAGAGGTTGGTTCGTCATACAACATAATTTTTGGCCTTAAGATCAATGTTCTTGCAATCCCTATTCTTTTCCGTTGCCCGCCAGAAAGTTCCGAAGGCATCTGGTTGATGGTTTGAACAAGGCCCACCTCATTTAACACTTTTTCTATCTGTTCTTTAACCTCTTTTCTGGATAAATGCTTCGCATGTCTAACTAATGGAAAAGCCAAATTTTCTCTCACGGTCATGCTATCATACAAGGCACTGTTTTGAAAAGAAAACCCAATTTGCAGCCTAAGCTCCTGCAATTGTTTTGGAGTCAGTAACTCTACTTCCTGTCCCAAAACATTCACGCCGCCGCTGTCAGGCTTTAGCAATCCGCAAACTATTTTGATCAAAACCGATTTACCCGTTCCTGACCTTCCGAGGACTACCACATTCTCTTTATTTTGTACTTCAAGATTCACACCACAAAGCACCTCGTTGTCGCCAAAGGCTTTATAGAGATCCCTTATTGAGATCACCGGTTCTTCAGAAACATAATTTTCTTTAGTTAATTCCATCAATACCTTATACTATTTGTAATTTGTACAATAAGAATTTCCTCAATAAAAATCAAAAACATGGAAAGAACAACAGATAAATTCGCTGCTTTTCCTACGCCCTCTGTTCCGTTTTTGGCATGAAACCCTTTATAACACCCGACAATTCCTATCGTGAATCCATACACAATGCTTTTTATTAGCGATGAAAATATATCCAGAAAAGAAATTTTTTGAAATGCCTGCTGAAAGAAGGTTATAAAACTGGTCATCTCATTTTGATGTACATTTAAATAAGCACCCAACATGGCCACAAAACCGGTATAGCACATTAGCATCGGAATCATCAAGGTGGTTGCTAAAACCCGGCTCACTACCAGAAATTTAAAAGGATTGACCGCCGAAACTTCCATGGCGTCTATCTGCTCTGTAACTTTCATGGATCCCAATTCTGCCGCAATATTTGATCCCACTTTTCCCGCACAGATCAAAGCGGTCACTAATGGTGCCAGGGCACGGATGATGGCAATTGCCACCAGGCTCGGCAACCATGAAGTTGCCCCAAATTCAGATAAAGAAGGCCTTGATTGCTTGGTGAATACAAGGCCGGTGATAAAGCCTGTCAGGGTGATTAGAAATAAAGATTTATATCCCACCTCATAACATTGCTTAATAATTTCCTTTATTTCATATGGAGGAACAAATACTTCTTTAAAAAACCTGGCTATAAACTGAAAAGCGGAATGAAAATCAAGAAAGAGGTTATCAATCTTTTTAGAAATAAAATTTTTTTCGACCGGTTTACTATTCATACTAACTCTTCTTTTCTGATTGCAAAGATGCCTCGTGAAAATTAAAATATAGAAACTTTTTATTGCGTGTCAAAGATCAGGCTAAAAAAATCTGGATCTTATCTTTTTTAATCAAGAATCAAAAAATCGGCTGTTTTTTTGCTATATAAAATAAAACTAATTCTTAAAATCAAAAAATATGACTCTTTTTGGATTTCTCGTCCTTTTATTGATCGCCGCTATATGCGGTGGAATCGGGCAATCGCTTGCCGGTTACAATGTAGGCGGCTGCCTTGTCTCCATCGTTGTAGGATTTATCGGGGCCTACATTGGTCTGTGGGTTGCCAAAGAAATGGGATTGCCTCATTTTTTCACCGTAAATATTGAAGGGAAGCCCTTTCCCATAATATGGGCCATTATTGGGTCGGCAATATTTACTTTTATTGTTGCTTTACTGCGAAGAACTTTTACGGGGCGATCCTAAAATACTATTCTTCTTTTTCAAAGCCTAACACCACCGAATTAATACAATATCTTAAACCGGTAGGAGCAGGGCCATCTTCAAATACGTGCCCAAGGTGTGAGTGACATTTGCCACATTCAACCTCAGTGCGTTTCATCCCGAAAGAATTATCTGGGAGGTAAATAAGGCTCTCTTTCGAGATCGGTTCAAAAAAACTGGGCCAGCCGCAACTGCTGTTAAACTTGCCGTCACTTTTGAAAAGCGGGTTTCCACAAACAGCGCAATAGTAAGTCCCTTCCTCACTATGTCGAAAATATTTTCCTGTACCAGGCCTTTCAGTTCCTTTTTCCCGGGCAATGTGATAGATCTCTTTCGGTAAAACCTTCTTCCACTCCTCTTCTTTTATTTCCGCAGGCGTTTGATCTGCGGTTAAAAATCCTTTCGTATTGTTTCCTATGTCCATTTCCTTCTTTTTAAAAAATTAAAAATCAAGCAGTTTTATGTAAAATTACGAAATCGAAAAAAGAATGGTTTTATAAAAAAATCGTGATTTTTATCTTACTGTGTTAATTTTTAATCTGCATCAAGTATATTTGATGCTCACAAGGATTTTAATAGCCAATGTTTAATCTTATTTTATTTGGCCCACCGGGCAGCGGAAAGGGAACGCAGTCAGAAAAACTGATTGCAAAATATCATCTGAAACACCTATCAACCGGTGATTTATTGAGAAGCGAGATTTCAAGAAAAACTACTTTAGGCCTCGAAGCAAAAAAATACATGGATAAGGGACTACTGGTTCCTGACCAGGTGGTGATCGGCATGATCAATGAGGCTTTAGATAACAACCCGGATGTAGCAGGATTTTTATTTGATGGTTTTCCACGCACCGCAATACAAGCAGAAGAATTGGATGATCTATTAAACAAAAAAGATACGTGTATTGATGTGATGCTCGCTCTTGATGTTAGCGAGGAAGAACTGATTAAAAGATTGGTGATACGGGGAGAAACAAGCGGCCGCGCTGATGATAGCAATGAAGTGGTAATAAAAGCACGCATCCAGGAGTATCACAAAAAAACCGCTGCCGTTGCCGATCATTATAAGAAGGATAAAAAAGTGGAAATGATAAAAGGAGAAGGAACCATTGATGAAATTTTTAATCGCCTTGCTAACGAAATTGACAGGCTGATGAAGATGGATAATTGCATTTGATTACTCTAAATCCTTTCTTGTGATAAAAGCAAAAGAAGATTTTCTCAAAAATGACTTTATTCCTTTGATCCAAAAATTAAAAGGGAATGAAAAAGGCAATTGGGGAATAATGAGCGCTCAACAAATGGTGGAGCATTTTGCCGATGCAGTAAAAAATGCAAGTGGAAAATTAATTTTGCCTACGCTAAACAGCGGAGAAAAGCTTGAGAAATCAAGGGATTTTTTGATGAGCGAAAATTCTTTTAAAGAAAATATGGTAAACCCTCTAATACCAAAAGAAGGAATCCCCCACCGGCAACCTGACCTTTCTTCCGCTATCGATAAATTACAAAAAGAGCTTGAACATTTCTTTAGAGTTTTTGAAAAAAATCCGGACCTGAAAACGGATAATGCCTTTTTTGGCAAATTAGATTATAACATGAATATCCAGCTACTTCATAAGCACGCGCTTCATCATTTGAGACAGTTTGGGCTGTTATAATCTCTGCCGTTATACAATTCCCTAAAATCAGCCTGGCATTTGCTTTGTCCTTCTATTTTCAAATAACTTTGATTAAAATCTTTACTAAATGAAATTAGGAAATTATGTCCTCGGAAATTGGATAGAAGGAGATGGAGAGGGGCAACAACTATTCAATGCGGTAAATGGCGATTTGATCGCAGCAGCCACTACAAAAGGTTTGGACTTTGCTTCTATCCTGGATTACGGAAGAAAAACCGGAAGCCCGGCTCTGAGAAAAATGACTTTCCAGGAGAGAGGAAGGATGTTAAAAGCATTGGCGCTTTTTCTATTAAAACAAAAAGAAAAGTTTTATACGATAAGTTATAAAACCGGTGCCACCCGCGCTGATAGCTGGATTGACATAGAAGGCGGAATCGGAAACCTGTTTTCTAATGCTTCTTTACGGAGAAAACTTCCTAACGAAATTTTTGCATTGGATGGAGATAATATTGGCCTCAGCAAAGGCGGAACATTTGCTGCGCAACATATTCTGTTGCCAAAAGAAGGCGTGGCTGTTCATATTAATGCCTTTAATTTTCCGGTTTGGGGAATGTTGGAAAAAATTGCAGTGAATTTGTTGGCAGGTATGGCAGCCGTTGTGAAACCTGCGTCCATTACTTCTTATCTAACTGAAGCGGTGGTTAGAGAAATCATATCCTCTCAAATTTTACCGGAAGGGGCGTTGCAACTGCTCTGTGGAAGTGCGGGAGACATTCTTGATCATGTTGGTTCGCAGGATGTAATTACTTTTACAGGCTCTGCATCAACAGGGTTAATGCTAAAATCAAACCCAAATGTGCTTCGGGAAAACGTTCCTTTTAACCTTGAGGCAGATTCTTTGAATTGCATTGTTCTGGGCGAAGACATTCATCCTGGTATGCCGGAGTGGGATATTTTTATAAAAGAAGTACGAAAGGAAATGACTTCCAAAGCCGGTCAAAAATGTACAGCGATACGCAGGATCTTTGTTCCCGAAAATAAAATGGAAGACGCGTGGAAAGATTTAAGTAAGTCCTTATCACAGACAAGCATTGGCAATCCTGAAAATGAAAAAGTAAGAATGGGCGCGCTTGCCGGTCAATCGCAAAAGAAAGAAGTGTTGGAACGGGTTCAAAAATTATTAGCTTCTTCCCAAATCATTTATGGCAGCCTAGACAGCGTGGAGGTAATTGATGCAGATGATAGTAAAGGCGCTTTCATAAGCCCGATATTGTTAAAAAATCAAGCTCCTTTCTCTTCTAAAGAAGCACATAATGTGGAAGCGTTTGGCCCCGTTAGCACTTTAATGCCTTATAAAAATATTGATGAAGCCATTCAATTGGCAAAGCTCGGAAAAGGCAGCCTTTGCAGCTCGGTGGTTACAGTAAACGAACAAATAGCAACAAATTTTATTTTGGGTTCAGGAACGTATCATGGAAGAATTTTAGTGTTGAACCGGGACTGTTCAAAAGAAAGTACCGGCCACGGGTCGCCTTTGCCCTTGCTGACACACGGCGGGCCCGGCCGCGCAGGCGGTGGAGAAGAAATGGGTGGATTGCGCGGTCTAAAACATTATATGCAAAGGGTGGCTCTGCAAGGCTCGCCCGATATGCTCACCGCAATTACCAATGTGTATCATCAGGGAGCAACAGGAAATACAACCACGATCCATCCGTTTAAAAAATATTTTGAAGAATTGCAAATTGGTGACCAAATGATAACTGAAAAAAGAACCATTACTTCAGAAGACATTAATAAATTCGCTGATTTGAGCGGTGACCATTTTTATGCCCACCTAACCTCCACCAATTTTTCAGATACGATGTTTGATGAACAGGTAGCCCATGGCTATTTTATCATTAGCGCTGCCGCTGGCCTGTTTGTTGATAGTTATGAAAAAAATCCGGTGTTATTAAATTACGGCATTGAGGAGTTGCGCTTTACAAAACCTGTTTATCCCGGAACGGCGATTTATATTAAACTGACTTGTAAAGAAAAAATTGAGCAGGAATTAAAGGATGTTACTCCGGAAACAAAAAATATAAAAGGAATTGACATTCCCAAAGGGATTGTAAAGTGGTATGTAGAAATATTGGATGATACAAATGAAATCACCGGTGTGGCAACAATACTTACGATGGTAAGAAAGAAATATTAATTTTATGTTAGGGATTAAATAAATTTAGTTAGGGCTTGAATGATATATTTTTTGATTGAACTTCAATTTCCAATCGCAGGTGTTAATAAAGCAAAGAAAAATTTTTAAATACGGCACGCTTTATTAAGGAAGAATGAGGCGTTGACTTTTTTATCGGTAAATTAAATCTTTCACTATTTCAATATTTTTTTATCATGGATCCACTTAAAGACGGTTTCGTTACTTCCCACACTGAGCATGGAATTACAACTATCGAATTTTTTCATCCGCAAGGAAATTCTCTACCAGCAAGGCTTCTGAGTTCGCTGGCCCAGGAAATCCATTATGCAGGAACCCACGATACGAAAGTGGTGATCTTAAAAAGCAATGGCAATGGTGCTTTCTGCGGCGGCGCAAGTTTTGACGAATTGATCGCAGTAAAAAATGAGAAAGAGGGAATGGAATTTTTTGCAGGCTTCGCCAATGTTATTAATGCGATGAGAAATTGCACCAAATTTATAATCGGTCGAATTCATGGAAAATGCGTCGGCGGGGGAGTAGGACTTGCGGCCGCAGTAGATTATGCAATCGCGGTGAAAGAATCTGAAGTAAAATTAAGTGAGCTTTCTCTCGGCATCGGGCCTTTTGTGGTAGGTCCGGCAATTGTAAGAAAAATCGGAACCTCTGCTTTTAGTCAGCTTTCCATTGATGCTACTCTTTGGAGAAACGCTGACTGGGCCAAACAAAAAGGACTTTTTGCTGAAGTGCACCAATCTGTTCAAGATATGGATGAAGCGGTTTATAGGCTGGCTGAATCTTTAGCACATTCAAGTTCGCAGGCAATGGCTGAAATGAAGAAAATTTTTTGGAGAGGAACCGAAGATTGGGATACCCTTTTAAAAGAAAGAGCAGCCATTAGCGGCCGTTTAATTTTAAGTGATTTTACCAAAACCGCTATTGAGAATTTTAAAAAAAGAACCAGGAAATCAGTGGATTGATTTTTGCTAATAAATTTTATTTTAAAAAGCACAACTATGCAATGGCAGGGAAGAAGACAGAGTAGCAACGTTGAAGATCGCCGCGGGGTTTCCGGTGGTGGACTGGCAATTGGTGGCGGAGTAATTGGTGTGATATTTATTCTCGCAAAGTTTTTATTGGGTGGGGGAGATCTCAACGATCTCCAGCAGTTGGTGCCTCCACAGCAGCAGGAAATGACGCAGGAACAAAAGATGGCTGAAGAAAAAGAAGCTGATTTTGTAAAAGTGGTTCTTGCGGACACAGAAGATGTGTGGTCAAAATTATTCTCAGATATGGGAAGGACTTATACTGATCCGACTTTGGTACTCTTCAATGGGACGACCATTTCAGGATGTGGAAATGCAAGTGCACAAACTGGTCCGTTCTATTGCCCTGCTGATGGGAAACTGTATATTGACCTCTCATTTTCCCAACAACTTAAAGATCAATTTGGCGCTTCGGGTGAGTTTGCTATGGCTTATGTGGTGGCTCATGAAGTGGGTCATCATGTGCAGGATCTTTTAGGTGTCACTCAAAAAATGGAACAACTCCGGCAACAGGTTAGTGAAACTCAATACAATAAATATTCAGTGCGGCTTGAATTGCAGGCCGATTTTTACGCGGGCGTCTGGGCTCACTATGACCAGAAAATGAAAAATGTAATTAAACCCGGGGATATTCAGGAAGCACTGAATGCCGCCAATGCCATTGGTGACGATCGTTTGCAGCAGGAATACCAGGGAACTGTTACGCCTGATTCTTTTACTCACGGTACTTCTGCCCAAAGAATGTTTTGGTTCAAAAAAGGATATGAAACCGGAGACCTTAAACAGGGAAATACTTTTGCTGAGGGAAGCGAATAGAAAAAGTTTTCTATTTTTTCTGATCACATCATTGCTGGCCAAATTAATTGTGGCTTTCCTCTTTCTAAATAGAAATTTGGAATATTTATTGGTTTACTATAAAATTCTTTTCAGGAAATTTACCTGATTACAAAAAGATATGGACAGTTTTCTCAAACCGGTATATTTTAAAACCTCCTCAGATTTCAGAAAATGGCTAATGCTAAATCATGATAAAGCCTCCGAATTGCTGGTGGTTTTTTACAAGGTGAAAAGTAAAGAGCAAAGCATTACCTGGAGTGAATCGGTTGACCAGGCAATTTGTTTTGGTTGGATTGACGGAGTTCGAAAATCAATTGATGATGAAAAATATTGCATCCGATTTACGCCAAGAAAATCCACCAGCATCTGGAGTGCGGTAAATATTAAAAAGGTAGAAGATCTTAGCGCTAAAGGCTTAATGCTTCCTGCAGGAACCATCGCGTTCGAAAAAAGGAAAGAAAATAAGTCGCGCATTTATTCTTATGAAAAGGAGCCGGCGATTCTTCCAAAAGAATTAGAAAATATTTTCAAATTCAATAAAAAGGCATGGCAATTTTTTACCAATATGCCTCCTTCTTATACCCGACCAGCGATTCACTGGATAGTTTCGGCAAAAAGAGAAGAAACTAAATTAAAACGATTACAGGAATTGATTTCGGATAGCGAAAAGGAGAGAAAAATAAAAAGTTTAAATTACTAAATGATTTACGAAAGCATCATAATTGGGCGTGGGCTGATCGGCTCTGCTGCTGCAAAGTATATAAGCCGGTCACAAAAAAATGTGGCACTAATTGGACCGGATGAGGGGACTACGTCCCGGGAACAAATTGTATTTGCCAGCCATTATGACCAGGCAAGAATTCAAAGTATGGTTGGCAAGGATGCTATCACCACGATGCTTAACCAGCTATCAGCTAACGAATATCCATCTCTTGAAAATGA
>JBDTKU010000126.1:0-19200 GCA_039935135.1 Ginsengibacter sp.
CAGGATAGTAAACAAACTTTTAATCAACTTTTTTATTTTTTCCGGCAAAAATTTAATAGGTGGAAGATCCACGAAGCATCGCGAAATGAATGGAGCGAAGCAATCAAAATCTACCATCACTTTAAACACTATATGCTGATAGGCAAATCAAAAGTGGAAATAGATTCCGGAGGCAAAAAATACCTGAAATTTACTTTTGAGGCTTAAACCATATCGCTGAACCGGAATAAAAAAAGCCATCTCAATTTTATTTTGAGACGGCCTCTTTTTATTACAACTTTAAAAATCTTTCTAATTGATATCACACAATTTATCCTGAGTAACTCTCCCGCCACAAATAAATCTTTTTTCATAGTAATGATCATCGAGGCTGCTAATCTTCACCCCGTGAGAAGAAGCCTGGACAAAATAATCATTTTCAAGATACACTCCCACATGTGAAACGCCGCCACGGGTGTTAAAGAAAACCAAATCGCCTTCTTTTAATTCATCTTTTTCAACGTGTTCTGTAGCCTCATATTGTTCCCGGGCGGTGCGAGGCATATTAAATCCATAAACGGCCAGGAGCAAAGCGCCGGTAAGCGCGCTGCAATCAATTCCTCTTTTGGTAGTACCACCGAAACGGTACCTGGTTCCAAACCATTCATCAATAAATCCCAGTAAAATAACATTTTTCAAAGATTCTACATTTACATTCATCATCATCGCATATTTATATTGAAGCGAAGTGAGTTGTTCAATTATTGATTTTGATTCAGCCTCTGGTCTTGCAACTGGTTTGGTAATAATAGCTGCAGGAATGTTCTTAATGCTTTTAGATCCGCCACTTTCAGTAGTTCTTAAAATTCCATCTGGAGTAAACGAAATACCATCAATCTGGGAGGAAGCGCTTTTGTCATTACCAATATTGGTACCACTTATTGAATTTACGCCTGTCTGTGCATTCGCAAGTTGAACGGTGCATGCAAAAAGGATTGCCATGCAGGTTAATACGGGTTTATTCATTCTATTGGGTTATTTATCATTTAAATAAAAATTAAGCGTTGGCTTTAATTTCACAGGCTTAGCTTTTACACAAACGACACTTTATACTTTTTATTTTCTCAGTCGGACGAAGGTAAGTTTCACAACAGACAAAAGCAAAAAAAAATCAATTATTTTTCCCTTAAAAAAATCATAAAAAAGTTATACCTTTTTGTTGATAATTTGAAAAATGAGCCCACTCTTTTTTGCGATATTTGCTTGAAGTGATAGTGGCAGCGATTAGTATTAATGAAAAGGAATTATATAATCAACCATTCATAGCAGGCATCTAACCTTTCACCATTCACGACTACAAATTACATCTTTTAATTTTTATTTTTTAATGAAATTTTCACATCTTCATGTACACACTCAATTTTCGCTTTTAGATGGGGCTGCGCCGATCAAGTCTCTTTATAATAAAGCGATAGCAGATGGAATGCCCGCACTGGCTATTTCAGATCACGGAAATATGTTTGGCGTGTTTGAATTTGTAAAGCACGCCCACACACTAAAAAATGCAGACGGTTCCCTGAAAGTAAAACCAATCGTAGGTTGTGAATTTTATATCACTGAAAACAGGCATCAAAAACAATTTACCAAAGAGCAGAAAGATCCGCGGCATCACCAGATTTTGCTGGCTAAAAATGCCGAAGGCTATAAAAATCTAAGCAAGCTGACTTCGCTCGGATATATCGAGGGTTTGTATTCTAAATATCCAAGAATAGACAAGGAGTTAATTCACAAATACCATAATGGATTGATCGCCACTACCTGCTGCCTGGGCGCTTTGGTGCCGCAGACCATTTTAAAAAAAGGAGAAGCAGAAGCGGAAAATGAATTCAAATGGTGGCTTAATATTTTTCAAAAAGATTATTACGTGGAATTGCAAAGGCATGGCATTCCCGAGCAGGAAAAGGTGAATAAGGTGCTTCTAAAATTTGCCAAAAAATATGATGTAAAAATTATCGCCAGCAATGATTCGCATTATGTGGATGAAAAAGACGCTAATGCACATGATATTTTGTTGTGCATCAATACCGGCGAGTTACAGAAGAGTGAAAAAAATACTTCTGCCTCCGACGATGATGTAATTATCAAGAATAAAAGGTTTGCCTTTCCCAACAACCAGTTCTATTTAAAGAATACGACTGAAATGCTTTCCGTATTTGATGATCTGCCGCATGCCCTTGATAACACAAATGAAGTGATTGATAAGATTGATGTGCTCGATCTTAAAAGAGATATTCTTATTCCTCACTTTCCGGTGCCCAAAGAATTTGAAAACCAGGAAGTCTATCTCGATCATTTGACATGGACCGGTGCCAAAAAAAGATATGAAACGATAACTCCGGAAATAGAAGAACGTATCAATTTTGAATTGTTTACCATTAAAACAATGGGCTTTGCAGGATATTTTTTGATCGTAAGTGATTTCATTGTTGCAGGTAAAGATCTCGGTGTGTTTGTTGGCCCGGGGCGTGGATCTGCTGCGGGCTCCGTGGTGGCTTATTGCATTGGCATCACGAATATCGATCCCATAAAATACAATCTTCTATTTGAAAGATTTTTAAATCCTGACCGTAAGTCAATGCCCGATATTGATACGGATTTTGACGATGAAGGAAGGCAAAAGGTGTTGGATTATGTGGTTGATAAATATGGGAAAAACCAGGTAGCCCAAATCATTACTTATGGTACGATGGCTGCAAAAATGAGCATTAAAGATGTGGCACGTGTGATGGATCTTCCGCTTTCTGAAAGTAATGCCATGGCAAAATTGGTACCCGACCGGCCCGGTACCTCGCTAAAAAAAGTTTTAAAAGCGCCCGTTACGGGCCCCAAGTCTTTGACAGAAGATGGTGTTGGCCCTGATGACCTGAGCAATATTTTGAAACTACGCGACATCTATAACGGTGATGACATACGCAGTAAAGTGTTGCATGAAGCTGAAATCCTGGAGGGTTCTGTAAGAAACACAGGTATTCATGCATCGGCCATTATCATCGCACCACAGGATTTGATGGAACTCATTCCTGTTGCCACTTCCAAAGACTCTGAATTGTGGCTCACCCAAATTGACGGAAGCAATATTGAAAGTGCAGGCGTTTTAAAAATGGACTTTCTTGGGTTAAAAACTTTAAGTATTTTAAAAACCGCACTGGGGCTTATCAAAAAAAATCATGGTATTTCCATTGACCTGGATGCACTGCCGCTTGACGATGAAGAAACCTATAAACTTTTTCAAAGAGCTGACACCAACGGTACTTTCCAGTTTGAAAGTTCCGGCATGCAGAAATATTTAAGAGAATTAAAGCCAGATAAGTTTGATGACCTCATCGCGATGAATGCCTTATACAGGCCGGGGCCGATGGCTTATATTCCCGCATTTATTGAGCGCAAACATGGAAGACAGGAAATCGTGTACGACTTGCCGGAGATGGAAGAAATTCTTAAAGATACTTATGGCATTACGGTTTACCAGGAGCAGGTGATGTTGCTTTCCCAGAAAATAGCAGGCTTTAGCAAGGGAGATGCGGATATTTTGAGAAAGGCAATGGGTAAAAAGAAAAGGGATGTGCTGGATAAAATGAAAACCCAATTTATCGAAGGCGCAAAAAAAAATCATCATCCTGAAAAAACTTTAGAAAAAATTTGGACAGACTGGGAATCATTTGCCCAATATGCATTTAATAAATCTCATTCCACCTGCTATGCATTTGTAGCCTATGAAACTGCTTATTTAAAAGCTCATTACCCCAGCGAATATATGGCTGCCGTTTTGAATCATGCAGGTGCGATTGATAAGATCACTTTCTTTATGGAAGAATGCAAAAGCATGGGATTAACCGTGCTCGGTCCGGACATCAATGAATCTCAAAAGGGTTTTGCCGTCAACAAAAAAGGAGAAATCAGGTTTGGTTTCAGTGGCATGAAAGGCGTTGGCGAAGCAGCTATCGAAAATATTATTGAAGAAAGGGAAAAGCACGGAATCTTTACTTCTATTTTTGATATGATGAAAAGAGTGAACCAAAGAACGGTAAACAAAAAGTCATTAGAAAGCCTTGCCAATGCGGGCGCTTTTGATTGTTTTAAAAACCTTCACCGGGCGCAATTCTTTTTTACAGCCCCCGGAGAAACTATTAATTCTCTTGAAAAGATCATTCGATTTGGTCATCAATACCAGGCTCAGAAAAATAATAATACCAACACTCTTTTTGGTGATTTGCAAATGGAAGATGTAATGCCACCCGCTATTCCTGATTGCCAGCCATGGCCTTTGATAGAATTGCTGGACAATGAACGAGAGGTGATTGGCATGTACCTGAGCGGCCATCCTCTGGATAATTTCAAATTTCAATTGAAATATTACAAGTTTGACACGGTGGCTGAGTTTAATGAATTTAAATCTGCCGTCAATTTGTATCCTAATCCTTCAAGGTCCTTTAGAATAGCAGCTTTAGTGACAGAAGCCCAACATCGCATTTCAAAACGAGGCAATAAGTTTGGAATACTGCACCTGGAAGATTATTCTGAAAAAATGGAACTATTATTATTTGGCGAAGACTATGTAAAGTACACTCACTACCTTGAACCGGGAATGGTTCTTTGCCTTTCAGGATCTTTTAAACAGCGTTATAACACTTCGCCTTATGAATTCAGGATCAGCAATATCTGCCTCCTCGAAAGTGTGATGAAAAGCAACACCAAAAAGCTGAATATTGAACTCAATCCAAAAGATGTGTCTAAAGAACTGATCAATTTCATAGGTGATAATGTGCAGAAATTTCCAGGAAATTCCGGTCTCAGGTTTACTATTTGTGACGACCCTAACAATTTAAAATTCTCCATGTTTTCGATGGATAACACGTTTGAAATGAATGACGAAATGGCTAATTTTCTTCAGCACAAGCCGGAATTTGACATCAAAGTAGAATTAACATAATGTGGATATGACAAATCAACATAATCAACTTATTGGCTTTAACTTTGCAATTATTAAAGCATTATATTAATTTTTAAATAAAAAAGTAAATTATGGCTCAGGAATATACCGACGCGAACTTTAAAGAAAAAGTTTTGGATTCAGAAAAATTAACAATGATAGATTTTTGGGCTGAATGGTGTGGCCCTTGTCGTGCTATCGGTCCCGTAGTAGAAGAACTTTCTAAAGAGTATGATGGAAAAATAAATATTGGTAAAGTGATCGTGGATCAGAACCCACAGCTAAGTGTCAATTATGGCATTACCAGCATTCCGGCTATTCTTTTTGTAAAGGAAGGAAAAGTAGTGGATAAATTGGTTGGTTCACAACCCAAAGCTAATTTTGTTAAAAAGATCGAAGCACATAAGTAGGATTAAATAAATAGATTTAGAAAAACTTCCATTATCGTGGAGGTTTTTTTTTGCCCTTACAGTAAACAAACTTTTATGGCAAATTCTTATTTTCAACTCTCATTAAATATTCATGAAAATCCGGGTGAAAATGCCCGTCTTCCTTCAAAATATTTTCATTAAAAAAAATCTAAACCAAACATCTTCTCAGGAATTCAAAATATAAATTCTAAGTTCTAATCATCTTAACTGCTTAAAAAATAAAACTTACTCTTGCATTCTCCCCTTTGTCAGTAAAACTGGTGTATAATTTGAGATACACCACTATTAATCAGTAATTAGTATGGATTTAAAAGTAGAAGGAAATGAACCCAAAAGAAAAAATTCGGTTTTATCTGTTATTTTAAAGGGTTTCTTATGGATGGTAGCCTCCCTTTTATTCTTAATCATGTTAGTGTTGATTTTGATACAAACTTCCTTTGTCCAAAATTTTGCACGCAAAAAGATAGTAAGCTATCTTCAAAACAAATTGCATACAAAAGTTGAAATCGGCAAATTAGATATAGATTTTCCTACCACACTTTCTTTACAAAATATTTTTATTGAAGATCTATCGAAAGACACCCTCCTTTATGGAAAAGAATTGAGGGTGAATATGGATATGGGGAAATTGATAAGCAGTAACATTGATATTAAAAAAATAGAGCTCAATGGCTTGGTGGCCAAAGTGAAAAGATTACCCCCTGATTCTGTTTTTAATTTCCAGTTTATCGTAGATGCTTTTTCCAGCCCGGATACTCTTTCTAAAACTCCTAAAGATACTTCATCGTTGCAGATGAACATTGATGAAATCGTTGTAAACAAAACAAGAATCATCTATAAAGATTTGTTTACTGGAAATGATATGGATCTTACGTTTGGGCACTTTGAAACAAAGATCTCAAAATTCGATCCTTCCCATTTGTTGTTTGATATTCCATCAATCACACTCAATGGGCTTCATGGTTATTTTCATCAATTAGAGCCATTGGAACAGCCCGTAAAAAAAACAGTAAGCGAAGCGGCGGCAGCTCCCGATAATTATTTACAACTTTTGAATAAGGTGATCAGTCTATCTGATATTGATGTGGCTTTCATAAGCGAAGCGTCGCATCTTAATACTTCTTTTGTTATCGGCAAGGCAGAAATTCATCCCGAAACTATCGATCTCAAGAATAGCGTAGTTTCTTTAAAAGATGCGTCCTTACATAATTCTGATATCAGGGTTGCCACCAACTCGAAAGCAACCAATGAGAAACCAAAGGATACAATCACCACTGCTCCTGAAACTCCATCAATGAAGATCTTTGCAGGTAGCGTAGCTATCAATAACCTGAATATAAAATATGATGATCAATCGGCTCCTAAAGCGCCTTCAGGAATGGATTATTCGCACCTGGGAATTACAGGACTTTCTATAAAGGGATCAAATATCGAGTACAGCACAGATACTATTCTTGCTTCAATCCAATCCGGAAGTATGAAAGAGAAAAGCGGGTTTGTTTTAAATAATTTAGTCACCGATTTTTCAATGAATCCAACCGGAGTTTCATTGAAAAACTTATTAATCCAAACGCCGGGGTCTGATATAAAAAATGAAGCTGTTATTTCTTATCCTTCTTTGGTGGCGCTTAGCAATGATCCCGGCAAATTGGGATTGAATATTAATTTACAAAACAGCAAAATAGCGATCAAAGACCTTTTGACTTTTGTTCCCCAATTAAAATCACAGACTGCGTCTATGGCCGCAGATGCTACTATTTTTGTTGATACCAAAATAACTGGCCAGGTGAACAATATGAATTTTCAGCGATTGATTCTGAAAGGTTTGTCAGCGACGGATATTAATGTAAATGGCGTGGTTAGGGGTTTGCCTAATCCCGACGCATTATATACAGATCTTAATATCAACAAATTTCAAACGTCAGGAAGAGACATTATTTCCTTGCTTCCTCCTAATACACTACCACAAAATATTTCTATTCCGACAGCACTTTCAGCGAGTGGAAAAATTAAAGGAGGCATGAAAGATTTGTATGCAAATCTTTCCATAAAATCATCGTCCGGAAATGCAGCAGTGGATGGCTCTTTGCAAAATATCACTGATAAAATAAAGGCAAAGTATGATCTCGTTTTGCACACAAACGGGCTCCAATTAGGAAGCATTATGAAGAATCCAAAGTTAGGTGCCATGACAGGAAATTTCAAAGTGAAAGGTTCTGGCTTAGATCCTAAAACTGCCAATGCCACTTTCAGCGCAGTGATACCAACTATTGTGTTGAATGATTATAACTATCACCACATACAGGTGAATGGAAATCTTGCCAATGAAAATTATACAATCATCGCAACGGTTTCTGATCCGAATCTTACGGCAAGAATAGATGGCGCTGGAAACTTTTCGGGAGAATATCCAACCCTTAAATTAAAGTCAACCATTGACAGCATAAAAACATTAGCGCTCAACCTGACTTCGCAACGGATTATTTATCATGGCAAAATAGACGCAGATTTCTCCAATCTGGATCCCGATCACCTGGAAGGAAATTTAAACATCACACATTCCATTCTCGTCACCGACAGTAATCGTATCACACTGGATTCTCTTTCCCTAATTGCATCCGGCGCCGCGGAAAGTGAAAACATTTCAATAAAGTCAGATTTTCTTAATATCTCCGTAAAAGGGAAATACAAACTCACACAGTTGGGTGATATTTTCCAACAGGTAATTCAGCCGTATTATGCTTTGTCAGGCACCAGGGATACTGCGACGATTGCTCCCTACGATTTCACCATCAATGCTGCGATAATAGACAACAAGGCTTTACACTCATTTTTGCCCACATTAAGAGAATTAAGAACTATCAATATGGAGGCAAGATTGTCAAGTGAAAATGGCCTGAATATGAATTTTAAATCTCCCCGTATTGTTTATGGAAGTTTGGTAATTGATTCTTTGAATTTTGATGCCGAAACCAAAGACAGCGCACTTGTTTTCAATACTTCTCTGCAAAAATTTTCCAGCGGAAGTTCACTGGCCGTCTATGCCACTACATTAGATGGGAAACTTCAAAATAATAAACTGGATTATAAATTAAACATTAAGGATCCAAAATCAAAAGATAAATACAGGTTGAGCGGAAGTTTCGATCAGACTTCCTTTAATCAATATATTTTCAGTTTAAAGCCCGACAGTATTCTATTGAATTATGACCAATGGACCATTAATGAAAACAACCAAATCAAATTTGACAGTAATAATATTCATGCACAGAATTTTGATTTGAGCCAGGGAAATCAACACCTGGTAATTAGCAGTGAAGGAACACAACCAAATGCTCCGTTGACCATTAGTTTTAAAGATTTTACGCTGGAAACGCTTTCCGGTTTTATTCAAAATGATTCTTCGCTGGTGAATGGATTGTTGAATGGAAGTGCCGTTATTAAAAATTTGCAGACTCAGCCCACTTTCACCACGGATCTTATCATAAATAATTTAAGTGTTTACCAGGATACCATCGGAACACTTACCGCAAAAGTAAATAACAATGTGGCCAATAAATATGAGGCTGACGTGAGGCTGGAAGGCAATGGAAATGATTTAAAAATAAATGGTGTTTACAATGTAAATCCTGTGAACAGTTCTTTTGATTTTGTAGTGGATATGGCAAATCTGCAAATGAAAACTTTGCAAGGATTAAGCCAGGGCGCGATAAAAGATGCCAGCGGAAATTTGTATGGCAAAATAGCGATCAATGGATCTTTGGATAATCCGAATATTGATGGAAAGCTCCATTTCAATGACGTTGCGCTAAACGTCACCACTTTGAATAATGTTTTTAAAGTGGACAATGAAGGTATTGCTATCGTAAATAATGAAGGCATTCGTTTGCAAACTTTCACGATCAGGGATGCTTCCAATAATGCGATTGTGATTGATGGCATGTTGAATTCAAAAGACTTTATGAATTACACATTTGATCTGAAGGTAAATGCCAATAATTTCCAGGCGCTCAATTCTTCCAGCAAAGACAATCCCCTTTTTTATGGCAAAATGGTTTTCTCTACTAATCTAACGGTTACGGGTACCCCAAATCTTCCTAAGATAGACGGAAGCCTTGTTATCAATAAGAAAACAGATTTCACAGCCGTCCTGCCTCAAAATACGGTAGGAATTGAAAAACGAAAAGGCATCGTCCGGTTTGTAGATAGAAGTGCCACAATGGAAGATTCTTTATTTATGGCACCTTATGATTCTCTGAAAAAAGCGCCTCTCCAGGGATTTGATGTTTCTCTCAATATTAGAATAGATAAAGAAGCCATTTTTAACATGATCGTTGATGCGGGCAGTGGTGATTTTTTAAGATTGCAGGGCGTTGGTGAGCTAACTGGTGGCGTGGACCCAAGTGGAAAAATAACCCTGACCGGTTCTTACGAAATTGACGATGGGACTTATAACTTATCATACAATTTTATAAAAAGGAAATTTAATATTCAAAAAGGAAGCAAGATTGTTTGGACAGGAGAACCTACCACCGGGCTGTTGGATCTAACGGCAATTTATATTTCCAATACTGCGCCTATTGATTTGGTGCAGGGGCAGATAGAAAGTGCCAATCAAACCATTTACAAACAAAAACTTCCATTTCAAGTTGCTCTCAAATTACAGGGCGAAATTTTGCAACCGCAAATAAGTTTTGATGTTATACTTCCTGAGAATCAGAGCTACCAGGTGTCCAGTATTGTCACTTCTACAGTAAGAACCAAGCTCGCCCAATTACGCCAGGAACCTAATGAAATGAATAAGCAGGTTTTTGCATTATTACTTCTGAATCGTTTCGTAGGTGAAGATCCGTTTGCAAGCAGCGGAGGTTCTACCAGTGCCAAATTTGTGGCGATGCAAAGCGCAAGCCGGCTTCTATCAGAACAACTCGACAGGTTAACCTCTAACCTGATACCCGGCGTGGATGTAAACGCGGATCTTGCTACCAGCCAGGATTATACTACCGGCACTGAACAGGAGCGCACAGACCTGAATGTTGGGCTCACCAAGCGCCTTTTAGATGACAGGCTTTCCGTAACAGTAGGCAGCGATTTTCAGTTGCAGGGGCCTGATCAAACCAACCGCCAACAAAATAGTTTGGCTGGCAATATTTCAATTAATTATAAACTCACCAAAGATGGCAGGTACGAAGTAAGGGTCTATAGAAAAAATGATTATACTGGTCAATTAGAAGGCTATGTAATTGAGACAGGCATTGGCTTTATTGTATCCGTTGATTTTAATAGATTCAGTCAAATTTTTATGAGTAAAGATCAACGAAGGAAAAAAAGAAAGATCATTGAGCATAATAAAGAAGTTAATAAAGCCGAAAGCCAGCAAGAAATAGAGGATAAATCAATAACACCCCCATCAAAAGCAGCGAACAATGACCAATAGATCAGCCATAATATTTTTTATTGTTGCCCTTCTGATTTTTACTTCTTGTAAGGTCACAAAGCTCGTTCCTAAAGGAGACGCGTTATACACAGGTGCCACCGTAAAAGTAAAAGACAGTACGCTTTCGGCGAAAGAAAAAAAGAAAGTAGTTCAAACCAGTACAGATTTACCACAACCCAAGCCCAACAACAGGTTTTTTGGTATTCCTTTAAAACTGTTCTTATATAATTGGGGCGGCGATACTTCAAAGCACAGTTTTATAAGGAAATTTTTCAGAAAGATCGGGCAGCCTCCCGTTCTTTTAAGCAGTGTGAATCTTGATTACAATGTAAAATTGTTAGATAATTATTTGCAAAACCAGGGTTATTTTAAAACCATTTCTTCCGCGGATACTTTAGTAAAAAACAGAAAAGGCCACGCCTATTATACCGTTACTCCCGGTCATGTGTACACGATAAGAGACGTTACCTTTGAAACGGACAGTTCATCCCTGGGACAGGCCATCAAGGCAATCCGGCCAAAATCTTTTCTTAAGCCAGGAGATCCTTTTAACCTTGCTGTTATCAAATCCGAAAGAGAACGTATTGATGGAGTTTTAAAACAAAGAGGGTATTATTTCTTTAGTCCCGATGCGTTGATCATCGAAGTGGATTCTACTGTAGGTACAAACCAGGTTGATATGTTTTTAAGAGTAAAGAAAGATGCTCCGGCAATTGCTGAAAAGCCTTATATCATTGACAGTGTTTATATTTTTAGTGATTATCGTTTGAATGGAAAAGGCGCTGATACTTCACTTCAAAAAAAAGCGCTTTACGGCGGTTATTATATTATTGACCCGCAAAATAAGTTTAAGCCTCAACTTTTTCCCCAAATCATGTTGTTTGATTCGGGCGATGTATATAACAGGGACGATCATAATATAACGCTCAGCAGGTTAATCAATCTCAATGTTTTCAAATTTGTAAAAAATCGTTTTGATGTAACCGGATCTGCCGACGCTGATACAGGAAGGCTAAACACTTATTATTACCTGACGCCACAGGAAAAAAAATCACTAAGAGCAGAACTTTCAGGGAACACCAAATCGAATGATTATGTAGGTTCACAGGTTACCCTTTCCTTCAAAAACCGAAACACTTTTAGAGGCGCTGAGGAACTGGATGTGCAGGCCAAAGCTGGAACTGATGTGCAATATGGCGGCAATAAAACCGGCTATAACACCTATAATGTGGGTGGAGGAGTTTCGTTCACCATTCCAAAATTTGTGGTTCCATTTTTTCATTTTAATACCACCAATGCATTCGTTCCAAAAACAAAAATCAGCCTTAATTACGACTTGCTTAACCGTAGGAAACTCTATACACTCAGCTCACTTAAAGGAGAATTGGGTTATGAGTGGAAGCCAAGTTATGATGTTTCGGAAAAACTTAATCTTCTTTCCGTCAATTATGTTCATGCAGTAAATGTTACGAAAGAATATCTCGACAGCATTGTTAACAATCCCATTCTAAAGCATTCTATAGATACCCAATTCATAATCGGATCTAATTATGCATTTACTGTCAATCCTTTTGTCAGCAACGACAAGGGCACCGGTTTTTACTTTGAAGGGTTGGCAGATATTTCAGGCAATCTTTCAGGCCTCTTGATTCCAAAAGACCCGGTCTCAGGAAAAAAGAAACTTTTCAAAGCTCCCATTTCGCAATATCTGAAAGCTCAAACGGATCTTCGTTACTACTTACAATTTAGCAGTAAAGCCAGGCTGGCCAACCGTTTGCTGCTTGGATTTGGCTACCCTTATGGAAATTCGAAACAACTTCCCTATATTAAACAATATTTCATTGGTGGCAACAACAGCATCCGCGCCTTCCGAAGCCGATCCATTGGCCCCGGCACCTACAGGCCGAAAAATGCGGACAGCCTTTCGTTTTTTCCGGATGAATCAGGAGACCTAAAGTTGGAAATCAATACTGAATTACGCTACCAGTTTAACAACATTGTAGGCGCTGCTGTTTTCCTGGATGCTGGAAATATTTGGTTGTATAATAGAGACACCAGCACTGTTCCAGGCAATCCTGATCAATTATTAAGACCCGGAGCTCAGTTCACTTCTCACTTTTTAAATCAACTGGCAGTGGGCACGGGCATTGGATTACGGTTAAATTTTACGATCTTGTTACTCAGGCTTGATCTTGGAATGCCGCTGAGAGAACCATGGTTGCCCGAAGGCCAGCGATGGGTGATCAATCAAATAAATTTTGGAAGCAGCGAATGGAGAAGAAAAAACCTTGTGCTAAATATTGCGATCGGTTATCCATTCTAAATTAATTTTGTTAATTTCCCTCCATGATAAAATTCAAATTACTTTTCATTTTTGCGATGGCTTGCTTTGTAGGCGCCTGTAATTCTAACCAGGACGACACAGATAAAACTCCACCGGAAGTTGAAGTGACCGATACGGTTACTATGGATAGCAATGCGGATTCAATGAAAACCATTGTGAACAGGGGAATGATTTGGAGTGTACAGCCACAAGGAACCAATAAAGAAAAATTAAAAGCGCCGGATTCTACCCAATTAAAAACTTATTCTTATTTGCAACTGATTGATTTATTAAATCAAAATTATCCTGAGATTCAAATGGATTTTGAAAAAATTTCTCATGATACCATTTATGTAAAAATTCCTGACAGCCAAAAACTGACTAACCAGATTGGTAATACCGGTGCACAAAATTTTCTTGCTTCGGCCACTTTTACTTTAACTGAAATGAAGGGTATTCATTTTGTATATATCAATATGAAAACCGGTGATCATGCAGAGCCCGGCGTTTACAGCAGGGATGATTTTAAGAGTTTGCAATAGCAACAGTAAACCAACAAAAAAGCCTATTTTCTAATTCCCAATGGATTGCGGGACGCCCAGCGTTTCTTTCATTCCTGCAAAAAGCGTTTTCCAGACAAGATTAAAAAATGATTTATAAATATCTCTGTCAAATTCTGCATTGACAGCCGTTCCTGAATTTTTATTTTCTACCAGCAAGTTCGCCGCCAGGCTCAAAAGGCCACGCTTCTTTATCTTTTTAGTGCCAATATCTCGTTTTAAAACGTCAATTTTCATGTCTTCATAATTCATCAAAAAGGTTCCTGAAGCCTTTGCATTATTGCCTTTAAAATGAAACTCAAGTGAATGAATTTTTCCCGCGGTAATCTTTACCAGCGCCATTGGGATAGAAACTTTATTTAAACCCTTTGCATCAAACCCTTTCCCATAACCATTTGCAAGAAAATCGCCGCTTTTACTTCCCAGTATAAATTTGAAATTCCCTGTCAGGGGAATAACACCTAAAGCATTTGCTGAAAAGGCAATATTCATCTCATTATTTTTTTGAATGGCTTCCGGAATGTTGGTAACATTTGAAATATTAAAAGAAGCATTCGTGAATTTCACCACTCCAACACTGTCACTCACTTTTTCATTTTCTCGATATTCCACATAAGCGCTTTTAATTTTAATGTTCTTAATATTAATCGGCTGATCCATCTTCATCAACATTTGCGAAGGATAATTCCCCACCTTGCTTTCCTTTTTTAAAGGCTTATGAAGATCCCGCGAAACCTTTGCATCCGCCCGATCAATAAATAATTCAGAAGCTTCAATTTTTTTATCCAGCAAACTGTTCATATCAATGTTTTTCAAAGTAAGGCCAGTTAATGAAAGATCATAACGGTCTTTTTGAAAATGAAATGCATTAGCAAATTTTTTTTCTGAGGTGTAAGGAACAATTTTGAAAGAGCGGATGTGCAGCGCCCGCTGCAAAGAATTAATGCTGATTCCGTCAAAATTGTAATGATAGGATTTATCTTTTGATTCCAGTGAAAACTGATCTACATCTAACTCTGCCTCTTTAGCATAATTCATAGGATGATTTTGAAGCTTCACGATCTTATCAGCATTTACGCCATTCAGTTTAACAGATATATTTCCAATGGAAAAATTACTTTTTGCAAACGGCACAAAAGTGACTTTCGGAAAATGTAGATGCTTCAGAGAAACGCTGTAAACATTCGTAAACCCCGTACTGTCAGCAACTTTTGGATGATTCGATGACTTGGTCTTCAGATTTTCCGCAGGCAGATCATAAATATTTATCTCTTTACATAAAATCGTGTCAACAAAAAGATTTTTATTTTTAACGATCTCATTGGAATTAACCCCGGTTAAAGTAAGTTGGTTCGCTTCAAAAAGCCTTATGGGCGCAGAAGTATCGTTCTCAAACCTGTTGACCAGGATTTGGTTAAATAAAAGTTTTTGTTGTTTCCCCAGGAAATGAACCTGCTTTAAGGCCAGCTCCTCTCGGTCATGGTTAAACGAAAAGAATGAATCGATTGTAAAGGCGGCCTGTTTGCAAAACAGTATCCTGTCAGAGTCCATATTATGTGAGCTATCTATCAAAACGTCCTCCAGTAAAAACTTACCATTGTTTAATTCGAAATTGTTGGTCTTTTTCCAGAAATCAATTCCTTTAACATGTACATTATTAACAAACACAAATCCGACTTTTATTAAATCAAGTTTCCCCAATATTTGTCTATAAAATGCGCTGGCTTCATTCTGAAAAACAGTTTTCTTTTGCAAAGGTTTCAATGAATAAAGAATTATTTGCGGGTCATCAATCACTATTGAATCACCTTCCATTTCATTTCCGTTCAATGCTTTTGCTGTTTTAACACCCGTCACCAGCAAAGACTTAATAGCCACGTCCATAATCATATCGGGCATATTTTCTACATCCATATTTTTTATACGCTGTGTATCGGGAATAATGCGAATGTTTTTCATCGTAGCATGCCCCGTTACTGCATCAAAAGAAAGGGAATCATATTTGATAGAATACAAACTGTCGGTTTGCTCCTTGACAACGGTAGCCAATGCATTTTTGGCTATTTTGTATTTAAAATGGTGCCACACAAAAAAACCAGCCACACCCAGCAAAACAATCGCCGATATAATAAAGATTACTTTACGTTTCATAAAATTGAATTATAAGCAAATGCAGTTCCAAGTTAAATAAGAATTAAAGTTTTAGTTTTGACAATAATAATTATGTTATGGATATAGAGATGAATAAAAACGAGGATACCAACAGATTAGCCCTTTCAAACATCAGGAGCCTGCTGGATAAAATAGAAGAAGGCGGCGGGAAGAAAGCAATTGAAAAGCAAAAAAAGAGAAACAAACTCACCGCGAGGGAACGATTAGATTACCTGTTGGATAAAGATAAAACATTCATTGAGATAGGCGCATTCGCGGGGTATGGAATGTATGAAGAATATGGCGGATGCCCGGCTGGTGGCACAGTTGCTGGAGTAGGTTATGTTGGTGGAAAACAATGTGTAATTGTCGCTAACGACCAGACTGTAAAAGCCGGTGCCTGGTTTCCCATCACCGGAAAGAAAAATCTGCGGATGCAGGAGATCGCAATGGAAAATAATCTGCCTGTTATTTATCTCGTGGACAGTGCGGGAGTTTTTCTTCCTATGCAGGATGAGATATTTCCGGACAAAGAACATTTTGGCCGCATATTCAGGAACAATGCAAAAATGAGTGCCATGGGAATTACCCAAATCGCGGCAGTAATGGGGCCTTGCGTGGCTGGAGGCGCTTATTTGCCCATCATGAGCGATGAAACGATCATGGCCGAAGGCAATGGTTATATCTTTTTGGCGGGGCCTTATTTGGTAAAGGCTGCGATTGGAGAAATAACGGATAACGAAACTTTGGGAGGCGCGGTGACTCAAACAGAAATAAGCGGCATCGCGGATTATAAATTTAAAACAGAAGAGGAATGCCTCGATTGTGTAAAAAATATTATATCTAAAATTGGTGAAACACCGAAAGCCGGATTCAACAGAATTGAACCCGAGGCGCCCTCTTTAAAACCATCAGAAGTTTACAGCATTTTCCCCGAAGGAAATCTGAAACCTTATGACATGCATGGGATCATAGAAACCATTACTGACAAAAGCTCTTTTGTAGAATTTAAAAAAGATTACGGCAAAACCCTTATCTGTGGCTATGCGCGCGTGGATGGCTGGTCTGTCGGAATCGTAGCCAACCAGCGCCTGAATATTAAAAATACGAAAGGCGAACTGCAAATGGGGGGCGTAATTTATAATGACAGCGCAGATAAAGGAGCAAGGTTTATCATGAACTGTAACCAGAAAAAAATTCCTTTAGTGTTTCTGCAGGACATTACTGGTTTTATGGTTGGAAGCAGAAGTGAACACGCGGGAATCATAAAAGACGGTGCCAAAATGGTGAATGCGGTAGCCAATTCAGTAGTTCCAAAGATCACATTTATTTTAGGCAATTCTTATGGAGCCGGCAACTATGCCATGTGTGGAAAGGCTTATGATCCACGATTCATTTATGCATGGCCCTCCGCAAAGATAGCAGTGATGGGTGGTGAGCAGGCAGCCAAAACTTTGTTGCAAATAGAAGTAGCCTCATTAAAAGCCAAAGGAGAGGAGATCACAGCCGAAAAAAAAGAAAGCCTCTTAACGGAAATGATGGATAAATATGCGAAACAAACCACAGCAGTTTACGCAGCAGCACGGTTATGGGTAGATGCTATTATTGATCCTAAAGACACCAGGAAGATCATCTCAGAAAATTTATCAGCAGCTAACCACAATCCAAAAATAGAAGAGTTCAAAACAGGCGTTTTCCAGGTTTAGTCACCTCCATAAATCATTTCTATTACTCCCATTATTATACAGTGCAGCAAAATAAAATAACAATATATACAGATGGTTCTTCGCGTGGAAACCCCGGGCCGGGTGGCTATGGAGTAGTTTTAATTTGGGGAAAAGTTCAAAAAGAATTATCACAGGGCTTTCGGCTCACCACTAACAACAGGATGGAACTGATGGCGGTGATTGCCGCGTTGGAAGCGTTGAAAAAAAATGATTTGGAATTAACCATTTATTCTGATAGTAACTACGTGGTGAAAGCGGTGATGCAACGCTGGCTCGACAAATGGATCAAAACTGATTTTAAGGGAGGAATTAAAAACAAAGATCTTTGGCTCAGGTATTATTCACTTTCCAAAAAACATCGCATCCATTTTAATTGGGTGAAAGGCCATGCTGAAAATCCCATGAACAATCGCTGCGACGAACTGGCTACGCAGGCCGCCGATGGAAATAATTTGTTGATTGATGAGGGGTATGAAAAGATGTAAAATGGGAAATATAAGGATATGAAAATTTAAAAACACAAAAGTGAAAATAAATCTTTATTAAAAGTTTGTTTACTGTGTGTATGCATATTTAGTGATGATATTGCTTATAGTTATGTAATATTCCATCTATTCTTTTTGTAAATTTGAGAAAAACAAAATGAAACTCAAAGTAATCATTCATAAGGCTCAGGAAGGTGGATTTTGGGCGGAGATTCCTGCATTACCAGGATGTGTTTCCCAGGCAGAAACAATAGAAGATTTAATTCCAAATATATACGAAGCCGTGCAGGGATGCTTATCAATAGATAATATTCCCTGATCTATTATTCTTATCATCGATAATGAATATTTTCAAAAATTAAATTCCCTATTTTTGTAAAAAATCAAAAGATGAAAAACACAAAACAACTTGCCGCAAGTTTTATTTTATTAATCATAATTGCTTCACTCTACAGGATTATGCCCGGAAGGCCTTACGGTTTCGCACCAATGATCGCTATGGCTATTTTTGGCGGAGCAATCATAAAGGATAAAAAGTTTGCTTTCCTTCTTCCTCTTGCCGCTATGTTTGTTTCTGATGGTCTCTATCAACTATTATACATCAATGGCGTGGGGAATATCCCCGGCTTTTATGATGGCCAGTTGACTAATTATATTTTATTTGGCGGCCTGACTGTTTTTGGATTTTTCATTAAAAATTTCAATATCAAAAAAATTGCTTTGGCTTCCTTTGCCGCACCCACAGTATATTTTTTAGTTTCAAATTTTCTGGTTTGGGCAAGTTCATCTCCGTTAGCTGGTTTGGGAAGGCCTAAAACTTTCAGCGGTCTTATCATGTGCTATGGTGATGGCTTACCATTTTATCCATGGAGCGTTGCTTCAACATTTATTTTCTCCGCCATCTTTTTTGGAAGTTATTACCTGATGACAAAACCTGCAAAAACCGGGTTCATTGCGGAATAATAATCGTTCTTCTTTTCAATAAGGCGTATGGCACATCACAATAATACCGGGCTTTTGGGAGAAAAGATGGCTGCCAAATATCTTTCAGAAAAAGGTTTTACCATTCTTCATCAAAACTGGCGTCACAGTCACTGGGAGGTCGATATTATCGCTT
>JBDTKU010000127.1:0-3573 GCA_039935135.1 Ginsengibacter sp.
GATTTACCCAATGGAAGAATTAGCATCCTGGAAGATTTAGACGGAGATGGAATAGCGGATCATTCGAAAATCTTTTTAGACAGCCTGGTTCTTCCGAGAGCCATTGCACACGTGTATGGAGGTTTATTATATGCAGTTCCTCCCAATCTCTGGTTTACTGAAATAAATAATGACAAACCTGGTAAGAAGACATTAGTTGATTCCTTGTACTCCAGCGGTGGAAATGTAGAAGCACAGCCCAACGGATTAATGATGAATATTGACAATTGGATTTATAGCGCCAATTCAAACTTCAGATATCAATTTAAAGATGGAAAATGGAAAAAAGAAGAAACTTCCTTTCGTGGTCAGTGGGGTATCAGCAAAGATAATTTTGGGAGGCTTTATTATAATTCTAATGAAGTACAGTTAATTGGTGATTATGTAATGCCTAATTGCTTAATTCAAAATCCATATTTAAAACCAAAAGAGGCAATCAACAAAATTCTAACAGATGATCAAAGAGTTTACCCTTTACATCCCACTACCGTGAATCGCGGATATGCAAAAGGAATTCTTAACAGTGACAGTTTACTCGTAAAATTTACCGCAGCCTGCGGCCCATTGATTTATCAAGGTGACCAATTTCCCGGGGATTACAATCAAAACGCATTTGTTTGTGAACCGGAAGCCAATCTTATTAAGCGCGACATACTTACTTTCGACAGCATTACCACTTCTGCTCACCAGGCATGGAGCGACAGGGAATTTATTGCATCTTCGGATGAAAGTTTTCGTCCTGTGAACTTATTCAATGGACCCGATGGCGCAATGTATGTAGTGGATATGCATCGGGGGATTATGCAACACAGAGCTTATGCTACACCCTATTATCGCCAGGAAATAGCAGCTAAAAAGCTGGACACACTTTTAAACCAGGGACGAATACTAAGAGTAAAATACAAGAATAAAAAGCTTGGTAAAATTCCGAACCTTAATAATGCATCAGATGTTGATTTAGTTTCTTTTTTAAAAAGTAGAAATGTATGGATCAGTGACAGGGCGCAACAATTATTAATTTTTAAGCAGCAAAAATCAGTAATTCCGGAGTTGGAAAAAATGGCTCAGGATGAAAAAAATGTAGTAAGCGCTATTCATGCTTTACATACTTTGGATGGATTAAATTCCCTTTCCTTCCAGTTTCTTAAAAAAATAGCGAATCTAAAAAATCCAATGCTATCACCACATGCGCTGCTTCTTTTACGAAATTATAATACGAATGAAAATGTAGTGCAAATGGCAGAATTAGCAAATAATTTATTGGTCAGAAATAGTTCCGTTATCAATCTTTATCTGGCTATTTCACTTGGACCGTGGATTCAGGTTTCGGATAAGACATTTCTGCCAATACTTGAAAAAATATCTCAGGCCTGTCCTGGAAATGCGATTTACCAGGAAGCAGTCGCGAGTAGTTTAAAGAATCAGGAAGAAAATTTTCAGGTATTGATTAAAAAACAAAATACAAACAAATCTAACGAAACGCTTAACAGGATTTTAGAAGAGACTATTAAAAATAAGAAGGCTAAACAAATGAATTCAATTTTTGTAGAGTATTTGGTTCCGGTAGATGAAAGATCAAATGGATTGATACTTTTCCGCAATACTTGTGCTACATGTCATGGGGGAGATGGCGGTGGGATGGAAAACATAGCGCCACCATTAAAAGGTTCTCAATATGTGGAAGGCCCAACTGACAGATTAGCGATGATCATTCTAAATGGCCTGGAAGGTTCTGTTCACATCAATGGAAAACTCTACCATTTTAACGGTAGTATGCCTAATTTTGGGAATAACTTTACCGATAAGGAAATAGCGGACATAATCGAGTATCTACATAATTCGTTTGTTCCCGGGCAAACAAAAGCCGTAAGTGCCGAAAAAATAAAAGATTTAAGAAGTAAAAATTTAGGTACACTTACTGAGAATAAATTATTAGAGATAACAGGTTCAGATAAAGAAACTAAAGGAGAATAATTTTAAAAATTATTTTAAATTCTTTTTATGATTCATTCATTATTATAAAATGAAAAAGTTTTTTGCTATAGGTAAAAAAAGTTTTTAATCAGTTATAATCGGGTTTATTTCGCTTGTGCTGAAAATGAATATTTGTAAATCAAAAATATGAAAACTTGGAGTTTTGGAATTGTTGGTACAGGTATGATAGCCGATTTTCATGCCCAGGCAATTGGCAGTTTAAAGAATGCAAGATTGATCGGTTTTTGGGGTTTAAACCCTCATAAAACACAGGCTTTGGCAAACAAGTATCAATGTAATGCATTTTCAAATTTTGAGGAATTACTTAATTGTGATGAAATAGAAATTTTAACCATAGCCACTCCGAGTGGCGCTCACATGGAACCAGTTATTGAAGCAGCCAATCATGGAAAACATGTGATTTGTGAAAAGCCTATGGAAATTTCACTGAAGCGAATTGACAGAATGATTGAAGCACACGCGAAAGCGGGTACAAATCTTGGTGGAATTTTCAATTATCGTTTCAATGACGCTGTTCAACTTTTGAAAGAGGCAGTTGATGATGGACGCTTTGGAAAAATCAGCTTTGCATCTGTCCAAGTTCCCTGGTGGAGAAGTGATGATTATTATAAAAACAATTGGCATGGCACCTGGAAACTTGATGGTGGCGGGGCTTTGATGAATCAGTCAATTCACATGATAGACCTTCTTCAATATCTTATAGGCCCTGTTAGTTCTTTGCATGCATATACAGCGACGATAGGACATTCTATAGAAGTTGAGGATACAGCAACTGCTATCCTTCGGTTTAAAAATGGCGCTTTAGGTTCCATATATGGTTCTACTACTTCCTTTCCTGGTCAATTTCGCAGTTTGACGATCACAGGAACTGAAGGTACTGCTGTTATGGTTGAGAATAGTTTCAAGGTTTGGCAGTTTGCCAATCAGGCCGAATCGGATATTGGAATTTTGCAAAATTTAGGTGAAATTAAAGGTGGTGGCGGCATTTCGGATCCTTCTGCTATCTCATTTCAATCTCATGCAAAAATTTTTGAAGCATTCATAAAATCAATTGAGACACGAGTTCCTTTTGAGATTAATGGAACGGAGGCAAGAAAGGCGGTGGAAATTGTGTTGGCTATATATCAATCTGCAAAGGAAGATAAACCTTATACATTTCGGGAACAGGTTCAAACGCAACCATAGAAAAGGCATAAAGAGTACTTTAATCAAAATACTTATTTTATAATTTTTTGGTGAAGTTCTGAAGCTGCATCATTCCAATTTATTTTGTTGAATACGGCGGTGATTATACTTTGGGCTGCTTTGTGGAATTTTGATTTGGCAGTACTGCAGCGCATTGTTTTTTTCTGGGATAGGCTTTACAATATTCTCTCTTTAAATTTAGTATTGCTTTATTCTTTGAAAAGGGGAAAATTAAATTTTTCATGTTGTTGCATTAAATCATATTCCTTATATTTAATTCTTTAAAAATTATTTTCTTCCAACCTTTTTAAAATATTTCTCTAATTCTAAGATTTGTTTTCTTTAACAGCATAA
>JBDTKU010000128.1:0-6452 GCA_039935135.1 Ginsengibacter sp.
ATTTTAAATGAATAGGTGGATTTGTTTAAATTTATCCAAATATCGTTCTACCGTATTTTTACTGTATTGCAAATTTCGAAAATGCACTCTATGTTTGCACTGTGATTGTGAGTTTTGATTTGTAAACTCATTAAATCCCCTTCTAATCCTGCTCCCAATGAAAGATCTAAAGAGATCGCTAAACAAGAAATTTAAAAACCTCAAAAAGAAATTTTAAAAACCTCAAACTCAGAGAATGGAATTAAATTTTACTTACAACATTAATTTTTTTACTATTCTTTTTTCTTTCTTAAATCTCATATACCGGTATTCAAAACAACCGGGAAGGATGACTATTTGTTTTTTGTAGCAGGAAAGTAAGCTATGTTTTTCTTTGTCTGAGAATAGGTGCCAGGAAATGATGCAGAAATGCTATCTGAATCCAAATTTTATTAAATCCGGAAATCTAATATTCATTGTAACTGTTATTCATAAAAAAATCATACAATGAAAACAAATTTTATCTTAAAAAACGGCCTTTTAGTTCTTTTTATTTCTGTTGCTTTTGCCTCAAGTGGGCAGCAAAAAATTAATATTACCGATTTTAACGTGGTAAAAGATCAGAATATGATTAGCATTAAATGGGCTACAGATAGTGCTTCCGTAACCAATTATTTTGAAGTTGAAAGGAGTAATGATGGGAAGATTTTCAAAACAGTTGCTTATGTGTTAGGAGCTGATCCTACTCAAAAAAATTGTGAATGTTTTGGATGCTTTGATAAAATAAAAAGCAAAGGTAAAACATCTTATTATCGGTTAAAGCACGTAAACAAGAATGGAATTATTCAGTTCAGCGAAACGAAAATGCTGGCATTAAAATAAAAATATTTAACTCGTTTTCTTTGGGGGTTACAGAACCTGATTGGTTCTTAACAATTGCCGCATTTCTATGCGGCTTTTTTCTTTTCCTAATTCTATGAAATGAACAGTGAACCAACAAATTCAATTAATTTTTATTTTCATTCTTATATAAAATTAGATTTTTATTGCTGATAAATGAATTTCTAATTGTAATTTCCAAACTTCTTTAGAGATTATAATACATACAATGGAAAAGGTAAAGTACAGTTTTAATTACGAAGTGTTTGAATCAATAGATCAATTAAACAATGAAGACGCGGATTTATTAAAAGAGGCAAGAGCAACAACCCAATTTGCTTATGCGCCTTATTCTAATTTTAAAGTGGGGGCTTTTGCAACACTGATGAATGGAAAAACGATAAGTGGTACCAACCAGGAAAACGCATCTTATCCGGCCGGAATATGTGCTGAAAGAACGCTAATGTCTTCGGCTTCAAGCTTGTTTCCGAACGTAGGGATTAAAACGATCGCCATTTCTTATAATAATGGGAATGGAAAAAGTGACCACCCCATAAGTCCTTGCGGAATTTGTCGTCAATCATTTTTTGAATTCCAGGAAAGAACAAAAAATCCTATTCGTCTTATTTTGAGCGGAATGGAAGGGAAAGTATTAATAATCGAAAACGTAGCGGATTTGCTTCCGTTGGTTTTTGGAGCTGAGGATATGAAATAAGATTTCCCGGATCCCAATTAAAAATCTTAAACAAAAGTTGCTTTACTGTAATTTTTTATTTCAAAGAAAACTAATCCAACACCTTCAAACTCTTTTTTATAATCTCCACGCAATCCATTGTTTGTTCTTTAGTAATAATTAACGGCGGTGCAAAACGAATAATATCTCCGTGCGTTTGTTTGGCTAAAAGGCCATTTTGCTTTAATTCCAAACATACATTCCACGCCGCTTCTTTATCATGATGATCAATAACAATAGCATTTAATAATCCCTTTCCACGAATTTTTAAAATATGAGGTGAGTTTATTTTTTTTAACTCCTCTCTGAAGATGTTTCCTAAGTTCTCAGCATTTTCTGCCAGCTTTTCATCTTTTAAAACTTTTAAAGCGGCCATCCCAACGCTTGCTGCCAAAGGGTTTCCCCCATAAGTGCTGCCATGCTCTCCGGGGTTGATGGTTAGCATAATTTCATCATCGGCCAACACAGCGCTCAGCGGCAACGCACCGCCGCTTAATGCTTTTCCCAGAATTAAAATATCAGGCCTTACATTTTCATGATCGCAGCAAAGCAGCTTTCCGGTTCTGCTCAATCCGGTTTGTATTTCATCGGCAATAAACAAGACATTCGCATCAGTGCAATATTGTTTTGCTTTGAATAAGTAACCATCGTCAGGAACATTTACACCTGCTTCGCCTTGAATTGGTTCTACCAAAAACCCGGCAACATTTTTATCTTTTAGTGCTTCCGCAAGGGCAGGGAGATCATTATAAGGAATGGTTTCAAAACCGGCAAGATAAGGGCCAAAACCTTTCTTCGCAACGGGGTCGCTACTGAAGGAAATAATTCCTAAAGTTCTTCCATGAAAATTGCCACTACACACAATTATTTTCGCTTTATTTTCTTCCACTTTTTTTACCCTGTATGCCCAATGCCTGCAAAGCTTCAAAGCAGTTTCCACGGCTTCGGCCCCGGTGTTCATCGGCAACACTTTGTCATAACCAAAATATTCTGTAATGAATTTGGAAAAAATAGAAAGCTGTTCACTATGAAAGGCACGACTGGTAAGGGTTAGCTTCTGAGCTTGTTCTGTCAATGCTTGAATAATTTTTGGATGGCAATGTCCCTGGTTTACTGCTGAATAAGCGCTTAGGAAATCGTAATATCTTTTCCCGTCAACATCCCAAACGAAAATGCCCTTTCCTTCCCTTAGCACAACGGGAAGCGAATGATAATTATGAGCGCCATATTGATTTTCGAGATCTATAAAATGTTCGGTTTGCGATGCAGTAGATTGAACTGACATAAAAATAAAATTTAAAAAGTGTAGAAAAATAAAAGTGTGCTCAAACGAGCGATGATAGCAGGGGCAATATGGTCAGATTCTGTGATCTAAGAAATCCAAGTTCTTTGAGAGGAAATGTTGTATGTGAAATGTGCTACTCAATTCAATAATTTGAACAACAAAGGTATTATTTATTTTTCTTTTTAAAAGTAGATTTAATTCAAGATAAGTGGCGCAAACGTAACTCCCTTGCTAAATAATCGTTTGCCCGAGCAACTTGCTCTATGTTTTCTTTTTTTGTTTGGCATATTTTATAATGTGTTTTAAAGTTCCCAAATCATTTGAACTTTGACTCAGTTTATTTTACAGCCTCAAACTTTTAATATATTTGATGACATATTGTAGGTTAAAACGATTGGTATATGGGGATTATTTTTTCACAAAGGAATCCAGGCTTTATTGGAAGGCAATTATTTAAGAGGGCGCATAACATAATAAGCACTTCTCAATCATAATCTTTTCCAATATTGATAATTAGGCCAAAATGATGATATAATGAAAATTCTATTTTTTTTACTTTCTTTTTTAAGTGCATCTGCTGCCTACAGTCAATCGGGCCGTCCGGTCATTGATCACCTCGAAAATCTTGTTAACGAAAAGAAATTCCAGGAACTGGAAATAATTTCGGCTAAATCGATAGCTAAATTCAGGAAACAAAATAATATCGATTCTCTTATTGTATATGCCTGGTACGAGAGTAAGGCTATCGCAAATCTAAAAAGCCTGCCTGCGGCAGAAAGTCGCTTCATATCCATCATTGAAAATGACATTGTAAACAAAAACGCCACGGGAGATGAGATTGTTTACGCATACCTGATGGCCGCAAATCTGATGGTATATGAAGGGGACAGCAAGCGGGGTTATGCGATATTAAAAAAGCTGTCTGATAATGCTTCGCTCAAAGAGAAAATAAAACATCTCAAATATAGAATTGAATCCAACATGGGATTATCTTCTATGAGACTGGGACTTTATGCGATTTCTTCAAATCATTACCGGCAAAGCCTGAAATTATTTCCACCTGAAGAAGTAAAAAGCGAAGAATATTTTGGTGCCCTGAATTCTATGGGTATTGCTATGTACCAAAGCGCAAAACTTGACAGCAGCATTTATTATTTCAAACTTGCGAGTGACTTTCTGAATGATCTGGGCGATTCGCCCATCAACAAATTCTACAGGTCAGGAATACTTGATGCCAATATCGGCAATGTGCTTTCAGAACAAGGAGAAACCAACAAAAGCAATGAGTATGCCGAACGAGCCATAGAAAAATACAGAAAATTTTTGATGACCGATACGAACTTTCCGCAAAAGAATTCTGCCCACAGAAACCTTTTGTTTTGCATAGATAATTTAGCAACGACCTTATTGGAATCAGGAGATTATTTGAAAGCCAAAAACCTGTACTCTTATGCACTTTCGGAAAAACAAAAATTATTAGGAGAAAATGATCCTGAAGTGTATGCATCCTATATCGCCCTGGCCGGGGTGAGCCTTTCGCGGGAAGAAACCGGAAATGCGATCAATTATGCAGAAAAAGCCTTAGTGATCATCCGCAAAATAGGTGATACGCTTACCTTGTACGATGCAGATGCTTATTCCAAACTTGCCCAGGCATGGTATAAGAAGGGTGATGTAGAAAAGGCATCATCTTATTTTCTAAAAGCTTACAAAATTTTAGATCATATAAATGGCGATGATATCTCCACCCAATATCTTGATTTTTTGAACAAGTATGCACTTTTTAAAGCCAGGGTAAATGATGGATTAAATGCAGAAATACTTTCCCGCAAAAGCTTGAATTATGCCTTAAAGACCAATCATCAGTATTCCCTGCCAGTGGCCTTGCAGCTTCTAAACCTGATGAAAGTTCAACTCCAATTAAAAAAATATAAAACTTCACTGGATTATTCCGAAAAAGCAATTGCTACTTTTAATAAATTAATTGGCAACGCTGCAACTGCTGAGGATTCTATCAGGTTTGAGAATTTTAAAGCCTCCGCTATTTTTGGGAAATCAAAGTCAGCCTATTATTTATTGACCGAGAAAAATCAAAATAACCTCCGGAATATTCTTAATCAACTGGAAGAAACCTCTTCCATGTTTGAGCGCCGGAAACTATATTATCCGGATGAGGAAAATGTCAGTCTGACGATAGAATCTTACAAAGAGATCAATGGTTTTATCAGTTTATTGCAACTTGAACTTTATAGAATCACTAAAGACAGAAGCTACCTTGATGCGGTTATTCAAAGAAATGAATCACTGGTTTATACCCGGCTCAAAAGATCTTTGAATAACAGAAATTTGAATGTGCATTTTAGAGATGTGCCTGCTTCAATCCAAATAAAAGAGGCGGAAATAAAAGCGTTGTTAGAAGATGCTCTTAAACGTAATAAATCTGAAACCGGTAGCGTCAATAATTATTTTAAAAAATCTAAAAAATGGGTTGATTTCCTGTTAATGCTTAAAAAGGACTTTCCTGCATATTACCAGGCACGATATGGCTCCGAGCCCGAAAAAAACATTGATGATTATAAGCAAGTGGTACCGGTGGGTTCTCAGGTGGTTCGATTTTACATCATCAATGAAAATATTTACGCATTAGTATTATCGCAAACTGAAGATCACTGGATTGCACTTTCTGCAAAAGACCTCTCTGGCACTTTACTAAAATTACAAAGGCAACCATCGCTTGAGGCAACTGGATTTCTTACGTATGATTTGTATCAAAAGCTATGGAAACCTATTGAACCATTTATCCATGAGAAAAAAATAACCATCATTCCGGATGGGATCATCTATAATATTAGTTTCGATATGCTCACCACGAAACCTATAAAGAATGCACGGGATCTAATTGCATTTTCATTATTAAATAAATATGCTTTTTCCTATCAATATAGCCTGGATGTATTCAATCAAAAGAAATCAGCTCGCCAAAGATATTCAGGTGTATCAGCTTTTGCCCCCGCATTTTCAGATTCGGAAAAGCAGGATTATATAAGAGCCTTAAAAAGGGATAGTTTACAAATAGATAAAAGTTATCTGACTTTACTTCCGCTTCCTTTTAGTCGTGACCTTGCCGGTAAATTGGAAAGCTTTTTTGGGAGCACCGTCTTTATAGGCAATGAATCAACAGTCTCAAATTTTGAAAAAAACGCTGGTAATCACTCCATCATTTATATCGGAACCCATGCTGAGTCCAACAATCAATTCCCGGAATATTCCAGGATGTTTTTTGCCAAAGACCTGAACGCACCCACGGCCGATAATTCCCTTTATCTCTACGATATTTATGATCAGAACTTAAATGCAGACCTTGCTGTGCTGACCGCTTGTGAAACAGGACAATCAAACTTTTTTCCCGGCGAAGGAATGATTTCAATGGCGCATGCTTTCAATTATGCAGGAAGCGAGAGTGTGCTTACCAGTTTATGGAAAATAGATGAATATGCGAGTATTGTGATAACAGAGACATTCTATAAAAACCTGGAGAAAGGAATGACAAAAGATGTGGCCCTGCAGCAGGCTAAA
>JBDTKU010000129.1:0-5513 GCA_039935135.1 Ginsengibacter sp.
GAAACCCTTCCTCCATATTTTGCCGGAATGCTGCTTTTATATAAAGTAACCTCTTTAATTACGTCAGGATCAAAAGCGGAAAAGAAGCCAAACAGGTGCGATGGATTATAAATGTTGGCTCCATTAAATAAAATTAAATTCTGGTCGGTGGCGCCCCCGCGAACATTCAATCCCGTGCTGGCTTCACCTACAGATTTTACTCCAGGTAAGGTGAGCACCGCCCTCAAAACATCCACCTCTCCCATCACCGCAGGAATTTGTTTGATCGCGGTCATGGAAAGCTTATCCATTCCCATGGTAGTGCTGCGCACATTTTTTTCTTTACCTGCTTCCACCAAAACCTCTTTCAACCGGAATACTTTTTCATCCAGTTCGATATCGAATTTTCCATCCGAATAAAGCATTAGTTGTCGTTTGGTATCAAACATTCCCGGGGCAATAATGTTTAATACATTTCGACCCGCAGGAAGTATTAATGAATAATAGCCAAACTGATCAGTCCGCACCTGCACCGCGGGATGATATAAATAATAACCGCGCCGGAAAGCGCTTCGCCGTTCTGTGCATCGCGCACATAGCCTGCTATATTCACTTTTCCTTTTGGCACTCCATTTCTTTTTATCCCGATTTCAAAAACTTTATTTTCGATTGAAATATCCTGCTTTACTTTTTTAGGTTTGTTTATGTAGCCCAACTCTTCCGATTCATTGTTGGATGCCAGGGACGAGGTATCAATTTCACCATTAAAAAACCCATAAGGAAGATTAGCAGAAAGTGTAAATCCCTGGGTAATAAAAACATTGTTGTTTTTATCAATCACATAGTGCCACCCGGTTTTATTAAATACCTTATCAAGTATAGAAGGAAGGTGAGCATTGGTGACAGAAATAGTAATGGAGGTACTGTCAAATTGTTTTTCCTGGTAATAAAAATGGTAATCCGTTTGCGCTTCTATCTTTTGAACAAATTCATTAAAAGTTACGTTTTGAAAATTACCTGTGATGAGCTTATCGTTTTGCTGCGCAAATCCGCCAAATGAAAAAAGTAAAAAAACAAATGAGAATAGTAATGAAATTCCCCGGTTCATATTAATGAGATAGTTGGTCATAAAATGCGGTAACTTTTATCAAAGCAGTTTCAAAATTCTTTCGACGTAATTTTATGTGATTGCGGCGCATCCTTCTTTTTAAATCACGGATATTGTCTTCAAATACGTGGTACACATCTTTCTTATTGCTTACTAAATAATACAATCCGTTTTTATGAATATAGTAGTGCGTATGATTGATAAATTTCGTAACCAGAACATCAACCTGGATCACGGTTAGTAAAGTTTCTGCGCGCCTGGCAAGCAACTGTGTTTTTCCATTATAGAGCAGATCATAAAATCCTGAATTATAAAGGTTTTGTTTGTGGTCTTCCTCTAATGCAATGAAAGTATGTCCCTGCAAAAAAAAGCTATCTACAAATTGATTTTGAATAATGATAGAGAAAACTTTATCAGGATATAAAGTGACCAATTGATTCCTGGTAATATCATATAATAATTGTAGCGAATCATATTTCCTTCCCTTATAATTGACCCAGCCTCTTGAAAAATCACCGCTCTTAAAAAACGGAGAACCTTCCATTTTCATGGTATAATAGAGATAAGATTCGCCATTGTAAACCGGCGCGTAATCTGCGTTGTAATGGTTATATAGATCTATCGCATTCTTAACCTGGAGATTGGCTACGTTTTCTTTTTCTAATTTTTGGGAAAAACCCGGCTTACAACAAATCAATGTTGTCAAAAGGAAAAGAGGAACGAATAATTTCATTAAAAGATAATTTAATAATCAGGGCACCATTAAAAGAGGAGGTATCTTCTTAAAATGTGTTCTTGCAGTTGGACAATCCAAAGATATGTTTTGTTGCATCTGCCTCAATTATTTTATTTGAATGGTAAATTATCGTCAGAAAACTATTCTATAACTAAACTGGCGGTTATTTTCCTTTCAATGCCTTTTCAATTCCCGGTACCACCACTGATTCCATTATTTGGTACCCTTCTGCTGTAGGATGAACTCCATCTTTAGACAAATTCTCAGGTAAGCCTTTTCTTTCATCTGCCATGGCATCGTAATAATCAACATATACAAAATGGTTTTTTGCTGCGTAATTTTTCATCCATTTATTGACAGACGAAACTTTTTCAACAGGATTAATTCCTGGCCTCCAGGGAAAAGCATACGCCGGAAGAATAGAACACATCACCACTTTTATATTGTTGGCTTTGGCGAGCTGCGCCATTGACATTAAATTATTTTCAATCATTTCCACGCTTGAAGGGCCAGTGTTTTCAGCAATATCATTGATACCTGCAAGAATCACCACCACTTTGGGTTTCAGGTCAATTACATCCTGGCGAAACCTGATCAGCATTTGTGGTGTAGTCTGACCGCTTATGCCACGATCGAGATAAGGATTCTTTCTAAAAAAATCAGGCCTGGCATTGATCCAGCCGTCAGTGATGGAATTGCCCATAAAAACCACGCGGTTTTCATTAGCAGCGGGTAATCCTATTTTCTCGTTTTCACTCCTGTAACGGCGCAAATTAGGCCAGTCGTTACTTTGGTTTAATCTTTCAGTCACAGAATCTTTTTGAGCTTGTAATGAAGGAGCTAAAAATAAAAAAAATCCGATACAGATCGCCTGAAGAATCTTCATGAGTTTATGATTTTAGTTTGAAAAGAATTAATACCATCTTTATTTTTAAAATAGTCGAAGGACTATGATTAAATATTAGATGGCATTATACCGATTTAGGGAAAATATTTATTGACTATACTTCCATTTAAATTCGGTATAAAAATTGAAAGTAATAATAAAGTTTGGAAAATCTTTTTTTTTGGTTAATTGGTTACTCAATAATTATTTTTTGGAGTGAAAAATAAATTACTAAGAAGAAGTAAAACTATTCTTTCTCCGGACCAAAGAAGATTTAAATAAAATCACAAATATTGCGGGTAGGTAAAACCGTTATAAATAGCAAAATATAAATCAGTACTATTTGTTGGTCTGCTCTTGCAAATGCTATTTTTTAAACAAAGGATAATAAAAGGAAAGAAATTGAATTGATATAAGAATTGAAATTTTTAGTGCAGAATCAAGCTCAGACTGTCGTTAGGATGCTTCTGTTGCAATCGGACTTTTAACCATTGTTCCATTTTTTTTCTCTCTGTTGCAGAAACTCTTCCCTGGATTTCTATAAGAACCAGGTAAAGCTTTTTTGTTTTTGCACTGTCTGCATAAGCTGTCGAAGGTTCAATAACCGCGCTCTTAATTTTTGGATACTGAACTTTCAATTCTGAATACACCTGCGCGGACAATTTCTTTTCATTTTCGATGCTGTCCAGCTTTTGTTGCATTCGGTTTTCCTGTTTTTCCTTTTCGGCCAGCGCATTAGAAAGTAAAATATAACGTTCATCAATTTCATTATTGTCTTTTTTAGGAGCCAGGTAGGCAAAGCCCTGCTTGATTTCAAGGGAATCTTTCTCAATTCCGTACTGCTTCATTTTACTTCTGAGATGATTGATCTCGTCCTGAGTAATTTCCTTTCCTCCATACACAAGAGAGATTCTTCTCTTTTTAGGATCGATCACTTTTGATAAAAGATAATCATTAGGAAAGCGGGCTTCGTAGAGAATAAATTTTTCAGCACTGTTAGAAAATTTTTCTTCCTGCACAATATTATACCCTAAATATATACTTGGCAAAAGTGTGGCGATGACGATGATCCACACGATCCGGTGGTTTCGGTTCATCAGTTCTTTACTCAGGATTGTTTTCATCGGAAAGCGTAAAAACCTGACCGTCAGAAATGTTGCAACTGCAATGAAAACTGTATTAATTATAAATAAATAAAAAGCACCCATAAAAAAATTCCACTGAAAAGTAGCCAATCCATATCCTGCCGTACACAGAGGCGGCATTAATGCCGTAGCGATAGCAACTCCCGGAATCACATTTCCCTTTTGCTTGGTGGAAGTGGCTATAATACCCGCCAACCCTCCAAAAAGTGCGATTAGTACATCATAAATATTGGGAGAAGTTCGGGCAAGAATTTCGGAATGAGCGTCACTTAAAGGAGAGATGAGAAAGAACACAGTAGATGTACCAAGGCCAGTCAATGCGGCCACCGCATAGTTGCTCACTGCTTTGCGCAAGATGCTCATATCATTAATTCCAATGCCAAGTCCGATTCCCATTATCGGGCTCATTAAAGGAGAGATCAACATCGCACCGATGACAACTGCGGTGGAATTTACATTCAGCCCCAGGGAGGCAACAAAAATCGCGAAGATCAAAATCCACAAACGGGTACCACGGAACTCGAGGTCGTTGCATATAACATCAATGACCGCCTGGTATTCTTCCCTTTCTTTACTTAGGTTAAATTTGTCGAGGAAATTATTCAAGATCAGTTTTAATTTTAATTAGATTTCAAAGCTAAGTTTTTCTTTTCCCGATTCAGATAAATTGAAGAATGAAAAGGAAAATCAATTTTTATCCTATTGTAGCCCTAAAAAGTTAAGTTTTTATTTTACAAAATTAAAGGTCAATAATAGAATACCCGGAAGAATACCAAACAGGGAAACGACAAATAGGTAATCAGCTATTTGGCCCAATTGTACTCTCCTTCTCAGGTTTTTTATTTTGCGCTTCCAATCAACTCCGGTATTATCATTCAAAAAAATAAAATGATTTTGAGATAAAGAACAATTTTTAACCCATCTTATCGGGTTGGTTATTTTTAAAAAAAAAATAAAATTCATATATTGGCAGAATAATTGATAAAAATAAAAGTGTTTTATTTTCTTTAGTAAAGAGAAATAGAAATTTCACTTATTTCGTTTACTGATGAGAATAAATAAAAATTTCTATCTTTATTTTATATCGTACTCAACCTGATAATTTTAATTTTTGCCCGAAACAATAAAATATAGCGAAGAAGAATTGATCGTGTTACTGCAAAGTGGTGATCAATCTGCATTTGCCTATTTGTATGATAATTATGCCGGGGCCTTAAATACGGTTATATTTAAATTGATCAGCGATCAGCATTTAGCAGAAGATATATTACAGGAAGCATTTGTGAAGATCTGGAACAATTTCTACAGCTATGATCCTTCCAAAGGACGCCTCTTTACATGGATGCTAAATATCACCAGGAATCTCACTATTGATACTATCAGAAGCAAAGGATATAAAAAGCAATCAAAAATCCAGAATTCCGAAATTGCCGTACTTTACACAAGTAACAGTGTCAATGAAAACGACAAGTTTGATACTCTTGGATTAAGAAAAAAAACGATGTTATTAAAAGAAGACCAAAAACGAGTTATAGATCTTGCTTATTTCGAAGGATTTACCCAGGAAGAAATTTCAAAAAATCTAGGAATTCCATTGGGAACCGTAAAAACCAGGATAAGATCGGGTATTTCAGTTTTGAAAAAATTATTACAATCATA
>JBDTKU010000130.1:0-7877 GCA_039935135.1 Ginsengibacter sp.
TCAAAATATTGAGGATCGTTTCCTTTGGCATAATCCACTGTATAGCTTAACGCATAAGGGTTTCCCCATTTTATTTTCAAAGCATTTATTCTATATTTCTTTCCCAGGTCTATTATCACCCATTGAGGATGAAATTTATTTGATTCATGAGTAAAAGAAGAATCCAAATAAGGGTTACTCTTCCAAAAAGTTGCTGTATCTCCATCGTCTATTTTCGAATAACCATCATCGTTAGCCTGGTCGTGGGTATTGCCTCTTCTTGGCAAACGATAGCCATTAGAAAGTTCAATAGGCTTAGAAGAAAATGGATCTGAAATCCAGTATCCCTGTTGATTAAGACTATCACTCCACTTCCCCGAAGGATTCCAGTGCCATACTTCACCGGCCAGTTCAGTTCGAAGGCGGTAGCTCACCGGTTTTAACCCGGCAGATTTCATCACTTTGATATTTTCCGGCGTAAGCATCTGATCAATATCTCCTTTGAAATGACCGTCAATAGCGCCACCGATAGACTGAGAAGGGACGATGATATTTACGGGATGGCCAGGCGAATAAAGAATTCGAATACTTCCTTTGTTTACTGATTGTGAAAAAATTTGAATACTAAAAATTGTAAGGAAAAAGAGTAAGGTCGTTTTGGGAAGGAATAGTCCTGATTTCATCTTGTGGTTTTATTAAACTTCAATGCGGGTTACAATTTTATCCAGAACTTTAAAAACTCGCTATAATCTGTATGGACCACTTCATAGCCTGCTGGAATTTCACTTCCAAAACTGTGATACGTAACCAACCGGGTACCGGAAGGCATCTTATCCAATTGTTTGCATAAATAACGATTGTAAAAATTATACAAATCTTCGGAATATTTTATGGAATAATCGATCTTTTGAGTGCCGGGCACATTCTCATAAAAGGAATTGTAAAAGTAAAAATGATTATATTTTTCAAAATCAACATTACAAATATTGTCGCAAATAAATAAAACATTGTCGAGTTCAAGTTCTTTGGCCAGATCATTTGAAATATCCACCAAATTTTGTCTTTGCTCAACGCCATAAAAATGCGTAAGAGGATGTTCGTGCGCCGCAACAAGACAAAATTTTCCGGCACCACTTCCTATATCCAACACTTTCGACTCAGCCGATGTAGCAAGAAATGCTGCTGCTTTCTTTGCCACTTCGATTCTTGTCCAATGCTTTTCAGCGGCTTCCTGTATTAGTTCGGGAAAAAGTGAATTAAAATTAAGATCAGAAGCAAACCATTTCTTCATTTTTTATCAAATAGTTATTTATCTAAAATAAAAATCCGGGTTATTTGTTGGTTCACTCCAGGCTTTTTTATACTTCTGCTCTTTCACTCAATTCCAGCCAGCGCATTTCCTTTTTGTCCAGAAGCACAATTATATCACTAATCCTTTCTGAAGTTTCCTGGAGTTTTTCAAATTCTTTTGAGCCATTGTTCAGTTTCACTTCCAGCAATTTTTTCTCTTTTTCCAAATCAGCAATTTCTTTTTCTACTTTTTCAAACTCAGATTTTTCTTTAAATGAAAGTTTCACTTTGGCTTTTATTTCTTCACCAGGTTTTGAGTTTTCCGCAATCTGCTTTGCGCTTTCAGCCTCTGGCTTTTTGCCTTCAGTATGCTGCTTTTTGCTTTCTGCATTTTCATCCAACTGCTTCCAAAGCCTGTATTGAGAATAGTTTCCGGGAAAATCCCTAATCAGTCCATCGCCTTCAAAAGCAAAAAGATGATCCACGAGACGATCCATAAAATAACGATCGTGGCTTACGATCAAAATGCAGCCGGGAAAGTCTTGCAAAAATTCTTCCAATGTTCTCAAGGTCTGCAAATCCAAATCATTGGTAGGCTCATCCAACACCAAAAAATTCGGATTTTTAAAAAGAATGCTCAGCAAATGCAATCTTCTTTTTTCACCACCGCTCAGTTTGCTCAATGGAGTAAATTGTTGCTGCGCGGTAAATCCAAATTTCTCCATGAATTGAGAGGCGCTTATCTTACTTCCATCTGCTAAAGGAAAAAATTCGGCAAAATCTTTTACAAATTCTATTGCTCTTTTATCTTCTTTATATTGCAAACCTTCCTGTGCAAAATTTCCAAAAACAATGGTTTCGCCATGATTAATTTTTCCGCTGTCAGGAGGAACTATACCCAGCGCCACTTTTAAAAAAGTAGATTTTCCTGTCCCGTTTTTCCCGACAATTCCCACTCTTTCTCCTTTTTTGAAAGTATAATCAAATCCTTTCATGATCACTTTTTCATCATAAGCTTTATACACTTTTTTCATTTCCAAAACCTTTCCTCCCATCCTTGTCATCTTCACTTGTAAGGAAACTTCAGCCACTTCTTTTTTCTGATTCACTCTTTCTTCTACTTCTACAAATGCATCCTGGCGGCTTTTTGATTTAGTGGTTCGCGCTTTTGGTTGTTTGCGCATCCATTCCAGTTCTTTCCTGAAAATATTTTTATCTTTTTGCAATTCGCTCTGCTGAACTTCCTGTCGTAAAGATTTTTGCTCCAGGAAATAATCATAGTCACCTTTATATACATAAATTTTTTCATCATCCAGTTCCACAATTTCATTGCAAACGGCATCCAGGAAATAACGGTCATGCGTAACCAGCAACAGGGTACTTTTATTGCTTGCCAAAAAGTTTTCAAGCCATTCTATCATCTCCACATCCAGGTGGTTGGTGGGTTCATCCAGGATCAGCAAACTTTTCCCTTCGTGCAACTGAGATTCGACCAAAGCCTGCGCCAGCGCCACTCTTTTACGCTGGCCACCACTTAAATTCTTTACTGGTTCATTTAAATGGTTCAAATTTAATTTGCCGAGGATCTGTTTCAGATCACTTTCAAAAGTCCACGCATTGGCTTCAGTAAGCTCTGTAACCAGCTCGCTGATACGATCTTCATTTGGAGTCTCCTCTTCCAAAAGCATTTCATATTCCTGCACCAGTTTCACCACAGGGTTATCGATATTTAAAATATTATCCCAAATAGATTGCTCATTTTCAAAAGCCGTTTCCTGCTGAAGCATAATTACTTTGACGTCCTTATGGATCCAAATCGTGCCGGAATCAGGCGTATCAAGGCCTGCAATAATTCTTAAAAGAGTTGATTTTCCGCTTCCGTTCCTGGCCACAAAAGCTATTTTGTCTCCTTCTTCGATGTAAAAACTGATATCCTTAAAAAGTGTTCTGATCCCAAAAGATTTACTTAAATTTTCGATTGAAGCGTAATGCATAGCACGCAAAGGTAATTGGGAATTGGGGGAAATGGATTGTTGGCTAATTGGTTTAGGAAAGGTTTAATGGTTTAGATGGTTTGTGAAGTTTAAATATCTATAAAAAAAGTTGACTTACAATTACCGTCTTAACTTTAAAAATAAGATCATCAAAAACCAATTTTAATACACTTTTGGAACTCTTTTAGGATGCCACACGCAGACAATCAAAATTTGAGTGGCGGAAATCCGGTATGCAATCCTGTAATGATGCAATTCATAGGCTCTGAAAAACATACATATTCTTATAAAATAAAAATCGATCATAAAAGTTGCTTTACTAATGTATTTTTAAAAACCTTACACATTCCCGATGCAGAAATTAATATTTACTTTTGCAAACCCATAAAAATTAAAATATTCAATGCAAAAAGTAATATTAATTACCGGTGGCGCAGGTTTTATTGGTTCCCATCTTACAAGGTTGTTTGTCAATAAATACGAGAATTATACGGTCGTGAATCTTGATAAACTTACTTACGCAGGCAACCTTAAAAACCTGAAAGATATTGAGGACAAGCCTAATTATACCTTTGTAAAAGGCGACATCCTGGATATGGAATTAGTAAAAGAACTTTTTGAAAAATATCATTTCACCAATGTGCTCCACACTGCCGCCGAAAGCCATGTAGATCGTTCCATCACCGATCCGCTCGCATTTGTAAAAACCAATGTTTTGGGTACTGCTTCTTTATTGCAGGTGGCAAAAGAAGCATGGAAGGATAATTTTGATGGCAAATTATTTTATCATATTTCTACTGATGAAGTGTATGGAAGTTTAGGAGAAGAAGGATTTTTCACAGAAGAAACATCCTATGATCCACGCAGCCCGTATTCCGCATCCAAGGCGTCCTCCGATCATTTTGTAAGAGCGTATTATCACACCTATAATTTCCCCGCTATCATTTCAAATTGTTCCAATAATTACGGGCCATTTCATTTTCCTGAGAAATTGATTCCCCTTTCTATTCATAATATTATTAATAACAAACCTATTCCAATCTATGGAAAAGGTGAAAATGTGCGGGATTGGCTATATGTAGAAGATCATGTTAGAGCGATTGACTTAATCACGCACAATGGAAAAATTGGTGAAACTTATAACATCGGTGGACATAATGAGTGGAAAAATATTGACATTATTAAAGAATTGTGCGTCCAGATGGATGAGAAATTAGGGAGAGAAAAAGGAACTTCCCAAAAGCTGATCACTTTTGTGAAAGACAGGGCTGGACACGATTTGCGCTACGCCATTGATGCCACGAAATTAAAAAATGAATTGGGCTGGAAACCATCTTTACAATTTGAAGAAGGATTGTCAAAAACCATTGATTGGTATTTGGATAATGAAAAATGGCTCAATGAAGTGACGAGCGGAAATTATCAGAATTATTATGCGCAACAGTATGGAGAGGGAAGGGTTTAGAATAGTTTAGAAAAAGCGTTATGATAGTTTAGGGAAATTGTTTAGATGGTTTAGAAAAATGGTTTAGAATAGTTTAGAAAAAAAATATTTTGGCATGAAAATTTATTCATTTGAAAAACTGGAAGCCTGGCAACATGCAAGAAGATTATCTGTTTGGATTTATAAAATAACCAAAGATTTTCCGCCTGAAGAAAAATATGGTTTAGTCTCACAGATGAAGAGATCAGCGCTCGGCATAGGATCAACTATTGCAGAAGGAACTTCACGTATGACCGAAAAAGATCAAAGTCATTTTAGCACTATGGCTTTTAGCAGCGCAGTTGAATTATTAAATCATTTAATACTTTGCAACGATCTTTTATTTATAACAGAAAGCGTTTACCTGGATGGAAGAAACTTAATTGAAAAACAAACATTTTTAATTTCACAACTTCGTAAATCACAACAAAACATGAAAAAGAAAGTTTAAATGTGCAGAAGAAAGTTTATTGTTTAGAAAAGGGTTTAAATAATGCACTAAACTATTCGAAACTATTCTAAACCATCTAGACCATTCTAAAACCATTAACCCATTCTAAACCACTAATCCATCTAAACTCTCTAAACTAAACTTCATGAAAGGAATTATTCTCGCAGGCGGCTCAGGCACAAGATTATATCCCATTACCATGGGAATCAGCAAGCAACTAATGCCTATTTATGATAAGCCCATGATTTATTATCCACTTTCCACATTAATGCTGGCTGGAATCAGGGAAATATTAATCATCACCACGCCCGAAGACCAGGCCCAATTCAAAAGATTGCTGGGCGATGGAAATCAGTGGGGATGCGAACTTCATTATGAAATTCAGGAAAAGCCAAACGGGCTTGCTCAGGCTTTTGTAATCGGTGAAAAATTTATCGGCAAAGATGCGGTGGCTTTGGTTCTGGGAGATAACATATTCTATGGAAGCCGTTTTTCTCATTTGCTGCAACAATCTGCCAATCCTGACGGAGCGGTAATTTTTGCTTACCCTGTGGTTGATCCCGAAAGATATGGTGTGGTTGAGTTTGATAAAAATAATATTGCCATAAGTATAGAAGAAAAACCTAAAGTGCCTAAATCTAATTATGCGGTGCCGGGTTTATATTTTTATGATAATTCTGTGGTTGAAATCGCAAAAAATATTGCACCATCTCCAAGAGGGGAATATGAAATTACCGATGTGAATAGAAAATATCTGGAAGATAAAAAACTAAAAGTTGCGGTACTAGACCGTGGTTTTGCGTGGCTTGATACCGGAACTTTTGAATCTCTTCACGATGCATCAGAATTTGTAAGAGTGATTGAAAAACGCCAGGGATTTAAGATTGGATGTTTGGAAGAAATCGCTTATCGGATGCATTTTATTGACAAAGAACAACTTTTATCCCTTGCCGAAAAATTTGAAAAAAGCGGTTACGGGGAATATTTAAAAAATATTGAAAAATAAATTGCTATGAGTTATTTTGTTCATTCTTCTTCTATTATAGATGACAATTGCGTAATTGGTGATGGCACCAAAATCTGGCATTTCAGTCATGTGATGTCGGGTGCGGTGATTGGCAACAATTGTAACCTGGGTCAAAATGTGGTGGTTTCCCAAAAAGTAATTTTAGGAAATAATGTTAGAGTACAAAACAATGTTAGCATCTACGAAGGCGTTGTTTGTGAAGACGACGTATTTCTCGGGCCGAGCATGGTTTTGACCAACGTGATTAACCCACGAAGCGCGGTAAGTCGGAAGGATCAGTATAAAAAGACGTTGATCAAAAAAGGAGCAAGCATTGGCGCCAACGCGACGATAGTTTGTGGAAATACGATTGGAGAATTTGCTTTTATTGGCGCAGGAGCAGTGGTAACTAAAGAGGTTCCCGCCTTTGCGTTGATAGTGGGGAATCCGGGAAGGCAAAAAGGTTGGATGAGTGAATTTGGTCATAAGCTTATTTTTAATTCAGATAATATTGCAGTCTGCCCCGAAAGCAAACAGGAATACAAATTAGAAAACAACGTAGTAAAAAGAATTAAATAATTTTAGAATTAGGTGGTTTAATCGCAAATCCTTTAAAGAAACTATGTAAGAAGAATGTATGACTGTTGTTTTAATTTGCCACTTGCTTTAGCAAGGGGTTCATAAAATAAGATGTAAGGCTTTAGCCAAACCTTTTTTGGAATATTGGCTAGAGCCGATTGAGTTTTTTTAATTTATCCACAGGTTAAAACCTGTGGCAAACCAAAGTAGCAGTTTCATTGCGACTGTTCTACCTAATTCTTATATTTTTTTCGGGCAGATACAAAATAAAAATCCCGGATAAATGTTTCTTTACTGCAATTAAATACCAAAATACTTTCAAATCATAGAAAATTAAATTATGAAAAATTTTGCATTGGTAGGCGCTGCCGGATACATAGCGCCACGTCACATGAAAGCGATAAAAGATACGGGAAATGAATTGATAGCCGCATTAGATAAAAATGATTCCGTTGGTATATTGGACAGCTATTTTCCTAAAGCTGATTTTTTTACAGAATTTGAACGCTTCGACAGGCATATTGAAAAGTTAAAACGCAAGGGAATAAAAACTGATTTTGTGAGCGTGTGCAGTCCCAATTATTTGCATGATGCGCACATACGTTTCGGATTGCGTATAGGCGCAAACGTTATTTGCGAAAAGCCGGTGGTGCTTAATCCATGGAACATTGATGCACTGGCCGAAATAGAAAAAGAAACCGGTAATAAAATTTTTACCATTCTGCAGTTGAGATTGCATCCCTCAATAATTGCATTAAAAGCAAAAATTGATTCGGAAAAGGACAACCAAATGCACGAGGTAAATCTGGATTATATTACTAGCCGCGGCCATTGGTATTATGCAAGTTGGAAAGGAGACATTCAAAAGAGTGGTGGCATTGCTACTAATATCGGCGTACATTTTTTTGATATGCTGATGTGGATCTTTGGCGATGTAAAAGAAAATACAGTTATCGTCCATTCAAAAGATACCGCTTCGGGAATATTAAAATTGGAAAAAGCAAATGTAAAATGGCGATTAAGTATTGACGCTAAAAATTTGCCGGATGACGTAAGTGCAGCAGGTAAGCGCACTTTCAGGACACTCAATATTGA
>JBDTKU010000131.1:0-13477 GCA_039935135.1 Ginsengibacter sp.
CTTTTAATGCCAATTGTGTTATTTGCCACTCTGCTGCCCTGGTTTCGAATCAACCCGATTTTCCGGAAAAAACCTGGACAGCCATCGTAACCAAAATGCAAAAAACATTCGGAGCGCCGGTTTCTGATTCTGCCGCTAAAATAATTATTCAATACCTGGTGGCAGTAAAAGGAAAGAGCTAACCATTGTTATACACTTTAATTACCGGTTCCCTTACCATGGCCGCTTCATCCGTACAATACCAATAAATTACATCGGCAATATCTTCCGCTTTTACCCAACTATCAAAATTTGCATCGGGCATGCTTTTTCTATTTTGAGGAGTATCAATAGTGCCCGGCACTACCACACTGGTAACTACATTTTTCCCTTTCGCTTCAGCGTTCATCAATTCTGCTAACCGGAAAAGAAGAGATTTTGCCAAACCATAAGCAACTGCTCCTTTTCCATATTTTGAAGAGGATCCTTGTTTGGAACCAATCATAAAAATCCTTCCGCTGCCTTGTTTCATCATCTGGTCAAATACGGGTCGCGCTACATTATAAGCCGTTTCGAAATTTAATTGGTATTGTTTTTTTATGTCAGTGGTGGTAGTGTCGGCAATTGAACCCATCGCAAACCCGCCAACCGTAAGAACAGCAACATCAATATTAGCATGCGTTTTTACCACGTTCTCTACAAACGTTTTGGAATCTTTCTCATCATCAAGATTTACCACAATTTTTTCAAAGGAACTGGTAGGTGAATCAGGATTTGATTTATCCCCATGAAGAACTGTGCCGGAAACATAAAATCCTTCTTCAATAAATTTTTTAACTACTGCGCTACCCAGGTTTCCTGTTGCTCCTGTTACGATTGCTGTTTTCATTGATTGTTATTTTGTGATGGTAAATGGTTTCGAAGTTAAATTTTTATCAGCAGCTTTTGGATCAATTATTTTTTAGTTGGTTTTATTTGCTGCCGGGTTTTTCTTATTCCTTAAATTTGATCAATTAAAAACCAAATCCATCGACATGACCTTCACACGAAAAATTATTATTTTCCTTTTTTTGGGATGTTTCAATTCAACCTCATTCTTAAAAGCACAACAAGTATCGCGTCCTAAATTGGTGATAGGAATTGCGGTGGATCAAATGCGGTGGGATTATTTATACAGGTATTACCCTCTTTATGAAAATGACGGCTTTAAGCGCTTGCTGAATGAAGGTTTTTCCTGTGAAAATACATTTATCAATTATTTGCCGTCCTATACGGCAGTGGGACATACTACTATATTTACTGGTTCTGTTCCTGCGATTGATGGGATAACAGGCAATGATTGGATAGACCAGGAAACAGGAAGAAGCTGGTATTGTACAGAAGATACCACCGAATCTACTGTAGGAAGTTCTTCTAAAGAAGGACAAATGTCTCCACGAAATCTTTTGGTTTCAACCATCACTGACGAATTAAGGCTCGCGACTAATTTTCAATCAAAAGTAGTCGGCGTTTCTTTAAAAGACAGAGCTTCCATATTACCCGCAGGCCATACAGCCAACGGCGCTTTCTGGTTCGACAATGCCAGTGGCAATTTCATCACGAGCACTTATTACATGAAGCAATTACCGACATGGGTTGATAATTTCAATAAAATGAATTTGCCTGAAAAGTTAACGTCTAACGAATGGAATACTTTATTGCCCCTCTCTTCTTATACACAAAGCACTGAGGATAACGTTCAGTGGGAAGGAACTTTTAAAAATGAAAAATCGCCAGTGTTTCCACACAAAATATCCGAACTGGTTAAAAATAATAAAGACATAATTCGAAGCACACCTTTTGGAAATACGCTCACTCTTGATTTCGCAAAGGCTGCAATAACAGGCTATAACCTCGGTAATGGGCAGGCAACCGATTTTCTTACTATCAATTGTGCTTCTACAGATTATGTAGGGCATAAATATGGACCGAATTCTATCGAAGTGGAAGACGTTTACCTAAGGCTCGATAAAGACCTGGCTTCTTTTTTTGCATTCCTTGATGAAAAACTTGGCAAAGGAAATTACCTGTTATTTTTAACGGCGGATCATGGCGCTGCACATGCTATTGGCTTTATGAAAGAACATAATTTGCCTGCAGATATTTTTAATACGAAGGGCATCGTTAGTGGATTGAACGAAAGCCTTGAAAATAAATTTAAGGTTAATAATCTCGTAGCTTCCGAAATTAATTATCACATCAGGTTTGATTTAAAAAAGATTGACAGCAGCCATCTCAATTATGACAAAATAAAAAAATATGCAGTTCAATATTTAAGGAAACAACCGGGTATTTTGTTCGCTGCCGATATTGAAAATATAGGAGCTGAGCCGATACCTGAACCAATAAAAACGATGATCATAAACGGGTACAATTCAAAAAGGAGTGGGCCGGTGATCATGATTGCTGATCCGGGCTGGTTTCCAGGCTCCTTAAAAGGTACTACTCATGGTAGCTGGAACCCTTATGATACACATATACCGCTAATTTTTGCAGGATGGCACATTAAGCCTGGAAGCACTAACCGAAAAATAAATATGACTGATATTTCTGCAACAATTGCTGCGCTTCTGCATATTCAACAACCGAATGGCTGTGTAGGAGAAGTGATAGGAGAGCTGACATCATCGCCAGTTATTAAATAATGGTGTTGTGCAGGATTTTTATTGCGGAACAGTAAACGAAGAAATAAAAGTGATTCTTATTTTGGAATCAGTAAGGTAAAAAATGAGAAAAATAGCGAGGAAAGAGAGAAATGTTATAACTTAATGTAAACTTAACATTGGCTTAAAGTTGAGGTAACATTGATAGGTGAATTTTGCATTGAAATAGAAAAATTTATGAGCAAGACATTCACTCTTCTAAAACTCAAAACCCAAATCTCAATAATATTATTTGTAGTATTATGCTTCCTATCTGTGAGCGCTTTTTCGCAGGATACAGCGAAAGTAAAAGAAGAATTTAAACCTTCAGGAAAGATTTTCGGCTATGCATTTGGCGATTACGCTTATAAACTACATGCCGATTCTGCATTGAGAGGAACACAGCAATATTCAGGCCTTTCCAAAAATTATAATTCTTTCAACTTTCGCCGGGTTTATTTGGGATACGACTACCAGTTTACCCAAAATATATCTTCTCAATTAATCCTGGCACATGAATCTTCTTTTGAAGCCAACCCCTCCGGTACAGGTGCGCTGACCGACAATAACAATGCAGTATTTATAAAAGCCATGAACATTAGTTTCAAAAATATTATACCACGCGCTACTATAATTGCTGGTCAGCAGTCAACCCCCACGTTTTCAAAACTTTCTGAAAAAGTTTGGGGCTACCGTTCTATTGATAAAACAATTGCTGATATGCGCGACGTTTCCAATTCCACTGATTTGGGAGTTGGGATTTATGGAAAGATTGGTAAAAATGAAAATGTGGGTTATGACGTAATGTTGGGCAATGGCAATGGTGCTAAACTGGAAAACAATAAATACAAGAAAATTTATACCTCATTGTATATTTATTTTTTCGATAAAAAATTGGTGCTCCAGGGAAATTATGAGCACGAAAGGACCGCATCGGAGCCACTTCAAAAAGGCATCAACAACTTTAAAGCTTTTGTGGGCTATAAGACAGCAACCACTTCCATCGGTGTAGAAGGTTTTACGCAGTTAAAAACCAATAACACTTATTATTTTAAAGGAATTGCAGACTCTGTTTATACTGACGTTACACCATCAGGAATATCATTGTATGTAACACAACAATTGGCCAGCAAATTGAATTTCTTTGCCCGTTTAGACTTTTATAATCCTGATACGAAATACAACAACAGCAATAATTACAGGACGGGATATAACACTACTAAAGAAGCTTTTGCCACTTTAGGACTTGATTTTATGCCTTATAAAAGTGTGCATATCATGCCTAATTTATGGTGCAACCAATATCACAGCAAAACGCCTGGAGCAAGTGGCAATTTGAAAAACGATTATGACCTGGAAGGCCGCATCACTTTGTATTTCTTATTCAATAAATAATACCAGTAACAAAAAAACATAATTGGTTATTGGAAAAAATTGCCCATTAAAAAACTATCGTTAAACTTAAAAAATCATGAAGATTAAAAAAATTATTTTGCCGATGTTAATCATGAGTGCAGGACTAATCTCGTGTGGTGGAGGTGCAGGAAGTAATGATAAACAAAATGGAGCAGACAACCGGTCCGGCAATAATGCGCAGTTATTAGGTGCCGGTTCCACCTTTGTTTACCCGCTGTTTTCAAAAATGTTCAGTGTTTATAACAAGCAAAATGGCGTGGAGGTAAATTATCAATCTATTGGCTCTGGTGGCGGCATCAAACAATTGCAAAATAAGATTGTTGATTTTGGAGCTTCGGATAATCCTTTAACCGATGAGCAATTAGCTCAATCCCCGGTTCCCATCATTCATATTCCCGATTGCCTTGGAGCAGTGACGCTGACTTATAATTTGCCTGGTAATCCGTCTTTAAAATTTTCTCCTGATATCTTAGGAGATATTTATTTAGGTAAACTTACCAAATGGAACGACCCAAGAATTCAATCGCTTAATCCGGGTGCAAAACTTCCTGGCCTTATAATTTCTGTGATACATCGTTCTGATGGCAGCGGCACTACATTTATTTTTTCAGATTATTTATCCAAAGTAAGCCCCGAATGGCAAACTAAAGTGGGCAAAGGCCAATCATTAAACTGGCCTGTCGGGCTGGGCGGAAAAGGAAATGAAGGCGTAAGTGGCCTCGTAAAACAAATTCCGGGAGCCATTGGATATGTTGAATTGGCTTACGTTTTGCAGAACAAAATGCCTGTTGCAGTATTGAAAAATAAATCGGGTAATTTTATTGCACCTTCTTTAGCATCTACAAGTGCATCTGCAAATGTGGAAATCCCTTCCGACATGAGGGTTTCAATTACGAATACTGATGCGCCGGATGGTTATCCGATCTGTAGTTTTAGTTATATTTTATTGTACAAAGATTTGTCTTACAATATTAAATCTGAAGCTAAAGCAAAAGCTGTTGTGGATTTGGTTTCATGGGTAATCCGGGACGGACAGCAATATTCAGAGGCTTTGGAATATGCAAAATTGCCTGAAGTTGTTGTAAAAAAATCATTGGATTTATTAAAAACAGTGACTTATAACAATAAGCCTTTGCAATAATTTATCTTCATAATAACCAACAGTAAAATTGGGTCAATTCATTTTAAAAGATAGTTCACAGTATTTAATTAATAAATAATAAAAATGGCTGAAGCAATTACCTACCATGCAACACGGCTTAGTTTTAAAGAAAAAGCCTTTAAAAAAACATTGACTCTTTCGGCGATAATTGTGGTGGTAATTTTAATTGCTATTTTCTTTACGCTACTGGTCAATTCTATTCCATCTATAAAAGCCTTGGGTTTAAAATTCTTTTATGATACCACCTGGGACCCGGTAGCAGAAAAATTTGGTGCTTTACCTTTTTTGGTAGGAACGCTGCTCACTTCTTTTTTAGCACTTATTATCTCTACTCCTTTTTCAATTGCGGTGGCTATTTTTTTGGGAGAATATTACAAATCTGGAATTGTTGCAGAAATATTTAATAATGTAATTGATTTATTGGCCGGAATTCCTTCCGTAATTTATGGTTTTTGGGGATTATTTGTATTGGTGCCTTTAGTAAGAATAATAGAATTAAAATTGAATGTAGCACCTTATGGCGTTGGCATTTTCACTTCTTCTGTAATTCTTGCCGTCATGATTTTACCATTTTCCGTTTCTCTCTCACGCCAGGTAATTTCTATGGTTCCCAGCGATTTAAAAGAGGCCGCCTATTCATTAGGAGCCACAAGGTTTGAAGTGATCACGAAAATAATTATTCCCTATACAAAATCCGGCTTATTTGCTGGTTTGCTGTTAGCATTGGGAAGGGCTTTGGGAGAAACGATGGCAGTTACCATGCTGATAGGAAATACACATGCAATCCCGAAAAGCATTTTTAGTCCTGGCAACACAATGGCGAGTGTTATTGCCAATGAATTCTCTGAGGCAACCGGGAAAGTTTACACCTCGGCTTTAATAGAAATGGCATTATTCTTATTTGTGGTGGCAACGATTATCAACATTTTTGGGAAACAGATCATCAAAAGATTTACCCTTGAATAATTTCTAAAAGAAAATTATAAGTAACGGGAATGATATCAGAAACTCAATTAAATAATAAGAAAAATATAGCCAGCGCCAGTTTGTCTGAAAAGCAAGTCGGGCGCAGGAATAAAAAAAACATCCTCTTTAAAAGTGTAATTATTCTGGGTACTCTTATTTCGACATTACCGTTGCTGCTGATATTATTTTATATTTTCAAACAGGGAGTTTCGGCCATCAACTGGCATTTTTTAACCCATCTTCCCAATCCTGTTGGTGAAACGGGCGGTGGCGTTTCCAATGCCTTAGTTGGAAGCATTATGATTTTATTGGTTTCGGCTGTAATTGCAATTCCTGTCGGCATCGTAGTCGGAATTTATTTAAGTGAAGTAAAAAATTCTAAGCTTGGTTATTATTGCAGGTTGGCAGTGGATGTGTTGCAGGGAATTCCTTCCATAGTAATCGGTATTATTATTTATGAATGGGTAGTAAGGCCAATGGGTGGATTTTCTGCGCTTTCAGGAAGTGTAGCGCTGGCCCTAATGATGTTGCCTTCTATTATAAAATCCACTGAAGAAACACTTAAACTTTTGCCTGAATCTTTAAAAGAAGCTTCACTTGCGCTGGGCGTTCCTTATTACAAAACTATTTTAAAAGTTATTGTTCCTACGGGGCTAAGCGGCATCAGTGCCGGAGTTATCTTAAGTATCGCAAGGGTTATCGGTGAAACAGCGCCCTTATTGTTTACTGCTTTTGGAAATCCTTTTATGACTACCAATATTCTTAATCCGATGAGCAGTTTGCCCCTGATAATTTTTAATTATGCCACCAGTCCTTATGATGATTGGCACCAGTTGGCCTGGGGCGCTTCGATGCTGTTGATATTGATGATTTTGATTTTAAATATTATTTCTAAAATAGTACAACGAAAATGGAAAGTGCAATTTTAAAAGCGACAAATTTTAATGCTTCTTTTGGAGAAAATCATATCCTGAAAAACATCAATCTTGAAGTGCATAAAAATAATGTGTGGGCTATCATGGGCCCTTCAGGCTGCGGCAAAACTACTTTTATCCGATGCATAAACCGCATGCATGAGCTGGCTCCAAATGCAACGGCAGAAGGTTCATTAAAACTGAAAGGAGAAGAAATTTATGAAATGAACCCGGTGATACTTCGCAGAAAAGTGGGTATGGTATTTCAGCGTCCAAATCCTTTTCCCACCATGAGCATTTATGATAACGTAATCGCCGGATATATTTTAAATGGGGTAAAATTAAGTAAAATGGAGAAGGATGATATTGTGGAAACATCTCTTAAACAAGCGGCATTGTGGATGGAGGTAAGAAGCACTTTGCATAAAAGGGGAAGCTTTTTATCAGGTGGCCAACAGCAAAGATTATGCATCGCCCGCGCGCTGGCAATGAATCCCGAAATATTGCTTTTAGACGAGGCTACCTCTGCATTAGACCCTATTTCTACTTCAATGATTGAAGAATTAATTCATCAGTTGAAATCAGAATACACCATTCTGATGGTGACGCACAATATGCAGCAGGCAGCGAGAGTCAGTGATAAAACCGCATTTTTTTATTTAGGTGAATTAATAGAAGCGAATAATACGAAAACAATTTTCACCAATCCACGACACGAAAAAACGCAGGAATATATTACGGGTCACTTCGGTTAAAAATTACTCACATCACAAAACTAAAATACAATGGCACTAAAAAGCTGGAAAAAAAAACAGACTCCGCTCGATAAGGAAATGCTGCATTTAAAATCTGAACTGATCAAGATGTGGGAATTGGTTTTATCTCAATTGCGCAAAGCGGAAGAAGCACTCACAAAAAAAGATAAGGACCTCGCGCGGGAAGTGATTTCTACCGAGAAAAGAGTGAATGGGTATGAATTAAAAATTGATAGTGATTGCGAAGATATTATTGCCTTGTTTGCACCGGTGGCCGTTGATTTAAGGTTCTTATTGGCCGTATTAAAAATAAATATGAACCTGGAGCGAACCGGAGATATTGCTGAAGGTATTGCCAAATTTGTAATTGGCCTGCCGGAAGATTTTGATACACAATTGCTGGAAATAACACGGGCGAATGAAATGTTCAGACAAGGGAATGAAATGATTGCCGAGGTGATGGACGCTTTTGAAAAGGAAGATACCTTGTTAGCAAGAAAAGTATTTAAAAAAGATGATCTATTGGACGATATCAACAAAAATGCTGCAACCCTTATTGCAGACTATATTAGTGAAAACCCTTCCAAAATAGAATCAGCGCTGTACATTTTATCTTCAATCAGAAAACTGGAACGCGTAGGAGACCAGGCAAAAAATATGGCCGAAGAAATCATTTTTTATTCAGAAGCAAAAGTGCTGAAACATAAATCGAAAAGTAAAAAAAGAGAAGAAGAGTAGTAAACAAATAAAAAAGGAAGATTTTTATTTTATGAGAATTAATGCATCAAAAATAAAAATGGTCAGAATTTGTTGCTTTACTGTAGATTTTACAAATCTTTTCCCCTCAACTTCTCAACAAAAAAATCTTTTATTTCATTTGATTTGGGAGAGATGCATCTTTTTTACATTTTTCCAAAATAAAAGAAGGAGCAGCGGATTCAGGATTATCTTTTTCAATGACCTTTTTACACGAGCGGATTTTACATTGTAAAAATTATTTCGCGTTGAACAACAATAGCCAATCTATTCACACCGACTCCGCAACAGAAGTTTACTTCGTTTAATCCGATTAGCTACACTTTTTATTTTTCCCGGAATGAGAAACGTATCGGAATTTTAGGCTGGTTTAAAAAGAATAATTCTTAAACGCCGGCTCACTATTTACAAAGATGAAGTTCCTGGTCAGGCTTACTATTAAGGAATTATAAAGAAGTTTAATTCAATAGCAATTTCTATAAGTTTGCATGCAAATGAATTATGAAAAAAAATCACGCACTGTATTAATAGCCGATGATGAACCTGATATTTTAGAAATACTTGAGTTTAATCTTCAGGCACAAGGTTATCATGTAATCGTAGCAAATAATGGCAACGAAGCCATTGAACTTGCAAAACATCATAAACCGGACCTGATCATTCTGGATGTGATGATGCCAGGAAAAACGGGATTTGAAGTTTGCAAAATTCTGCGTATTCTCCCTGAATTTCAAAATACCATTATCATATTTTTGACAGCGCTGAATGATGACCGTACGCAAATAAAAGGATTAGAAACCGGGGGAGATGATTATATTACCAAGCCAATAAGCCCGAATGTTTTGTTAAGCCGGGTGAACGCGCTTTTTAGAAGAATTATAAAAGAGACGGGAAATTTATTGCAAATAGGCGACCTTTTAATTGACAGGGAAAAGTATTGTGTTACCTTAAAAAATGAACAAATTATTCTTGCCCGCAAAGAATTTGAATTACTTGCGCTTCTTGCTTCAAAGCCAGCGAAAGTTTTTTTAAGGGATGAAATTTTGCAAAAGGTTTGGGGATCTGAAGTTATTGTTGGTGATCGGACCATTGATGTACATATCAGGAAGATTCGGCAGAAATTAGGTGATGAATGCATAACAACGGTGAAGGGCGTGGGATATAAATTTACGATGTAGTTTAAAAAATGTTAAGAAAAAACTTTTCGCCGCAACAGGCTTCTATGTTTACTGCGATCCCAATTAGCTTATTGGGAAGTATGGGATTTTACGTTTACAGCGGAGATTTCTGGCCGTCAATTATTTTTTTATTTTCTTTAATACTGTTTGCCTCTTTCATAATTTATTTCACCATTCAGCGATTTATTTACCGGAAAATAAAATTGATCTATAAATTGATTTCTCAAACTAAGGCAAGTAAAAAGGAGGAGTTTTATTTTAAAAATATTTTGCCACAAAAATCAATTGAAGAAGTAAGTGAAGACGTGGAACAATGGGCGGCACAACATAAAGAAGAAATTGAATTTTTGAGAAAGAATGAAGTGTTTCGAAAAGAGTTTTTGCTTAATCTTTCGCACGAATTGAAGACGCCGGTTTTTGCCATCCAGGGTTATGTGGACACTTTATTGAATGGAACATTAGACAATAACGCAGTTAGTAAAAAGTTCCTTGCCAATACTTCAAAGAATGTGGACAGGCTGGTAAATTTATTAAAGGATCTTGATGAAATTACAAAACTGGAAAGTGGTGAATTATTACTATACAAAACCAGTTTCATTATCCAGGATCTTATTAAGGAAGTTTTTGAATCGCTTTCAATAAAAGCGGATGAACATAAAATAAAATGCTTTATAAAAAGTGGCTGTGAATTGCCATTAACTATTTATGCTGACAAAGAAAAAATTAGAATGGTCATTATAAATCTTGTAGATAATGCTATAAAATACGGCAAACAAAATGGTACCATTGAAGGAAGCGCCTATAAAATGGACGGTAAAAAAATATTGATAGAGATCAGTGATGATGGCTATGGGATAGCGGAAGAGCATTTGCCCAGGATCTTTGAAAGGTTTTACCGGACAGACCTGGCTCGTGCAAGAAAAGCAGGAGGGAGCGGATTGGGCCTATCTATTGTGAAGCATATTATAGAAGCAAATAATGGAACGATTCATGTCAGAAGTAAGATTAATGTAGGTACTACTTTTGGCTTTGTTTTACCCTCAACAAAAAAATAAGATTTTTTAAAATTTTATTTTTTCAGGCCGGTTTATACTTTTTGAATTAAAGCCAACCAGATTTTGCCACATCTATTTTTATAATCTTGGCCTTATCACCAATTTTAGTTTTTATTTTTAAATGATAAAAATCATTTTTTAAGATGATATTCAGCGGAGCATTTGCCTGCTTTCTCATTATCCGGTAACATGTTACTATATATAAAGTAAATCTTGAGTAATCTGAGACATGCTGATATCACCCAATCGGGAAATTTGTAAATTCAAATCTATTCTAATGACATCTTAATTTGAAGAAGAATTGAATTCAAAAAGATTTCCCGGTTCTCCGTTTTTACCTTCGGAACTTATGTAAAGTTTCCCTTCAGGAGAAAAGCAAATGCCTTCAGGCTGGGGCATTTGGTCTTTGTCAATGGACTGGTAAGATTTAAGAACGCCTTCATGTGTAAAAACAGCCATCCCTTTATTATCTCTTGAAGTTAATAAATAAATATCATGAGTTACCGGGTGAATGGCAATAGCAGATGGATTAAAACTTATTTCATCACCAGCAACGCTTTCAAATTCTTTCTTGTTAATTAGTAAGAATGGTTTAGGAATTAATTTATTGCCGGACATGTCAAATCCATAGACTGCTTTTGTAGATTTTTTGACATCAGAAATTCCCGGATCATCTTTGCAGGCAATAAGCAGCATTTTAGTTACAGGGTCGTAGCACAATCCTTCTGTATTGTTTTCCTTCTCTAATCCTGTTTTAATTTCTTCTACTTCAGGTTTTGTTTGCCAGTTTGTGATTTTAAAAAGAACTCCATGGCTCCATAAGGCATACACGATGTTGTTTACATAAGTAACATCCTCAATGTCAAATTTATCTTTCTCATTACTTGCAAACGGTATTGTCTTTTCAAGTGTTGCAGATGAATCATCAATTTTCACATAATACAAGTTTGCATGGAGGTCTTCAATCAAAATTAAATGGTCTTTATCAAACCACGTGTTGCCTGAAACCTCTACCAATGCAGGTGGAAGCCTCCATTGGCGATTGGGTTTATTTAAATCGTAAGTGAAAGATGCTACAGTATTTTTTATTTCAATACCTCTTGAATTTAAACCCGTATCTATTGTGAATGCAGGTGTTAATTTCTTTGCAGGGGTATTGGAATTACAAGCAATCAATATTCCTGCAAGAACGTAGCATATGTATTTGTTTGCATTCATAAACGTGATTTTATTTAAAGTAATTTGAAGGTGTAGAGATAGCAATTAACAAAGTTTATAAATCCTCTTAGCCTTCATCTCTTCTATATCTCTTCGGATAAATTTGAAAACTAAAACCTGAAACCCACATCTATAGAAGGGTAAAGTCCTTCCTTAGAATTTGCAACAACTGCTCTAACGACCATCATTTGAGCAGGTGCGAAATAAAAGCCGCCCCCATATCCATTATGCCACAACCGCGAATGGTCATTCTTTACCCAAACCCTGCCAACATCATATAAGCCAATCAGTCCAAACTCTCCGGGCAAAATATAGCTGGCAAAGTTGGCAAGCCTTATCCTTAATTCAAGATTATTATACAAACTGTATTGGCCTGCAAATCTATATTTTCGAAAGCCAAGCAAATTTCCCTGCCCACCCAGAAATGCTGATTGGTAAAATGCCGAATTGCCCAGGATTGCAACGCCGCCAAGTCTCTCTGCCAATATGATAGACGATTTCGCGTTGATGCTTTTGTACAGTGCAATATCCGTACTAACCTGAGTGAAGGATTTTGAATAATGGTTCAATCCTGCATAACCTGATATTTTTAAATTAAAATAAGAACCCCATTGTGGTAACAGGTTATTACTCCTTCTGTCATTCACGAAATCAATAATAAACCCGCCATGTGCTTTTGATTTGCCAACAGTAGCGCTATCATAAGATTGAATGAGGCTGGTGTTTTCAATGACCCTGCCTTTATTCCGGGCACTGTCAAAATGATAATATTGAAACGAAGGGCCGATGCTGATAAAAGTTCCTTTTTTGTTTCCCCAACGTATTGCCGGTGCTAAATCATAAAATGAAAACCTTGTTCGATAGAATTTTTTGTAGTCGCCTGTTTTATCAAAATTTGTTTCATTTCCTGTGCCAAAATAATTTTGTGTATTATCGGGTGCAAGTGCATTTGCATTCATCGTTAAATCAGCCTTGCCAAGGGCTTTAAGCCACTCACCGCTATAGTGGACACTAAATGCATTGGTAGAAAATGAATGCATAACAGTAAATCGTTGAGCACTTGAATGTCTCTTTAAACTAAAACTGGGCAATGAATAATCAATGTCGCGATAATAGTTAAAACCTGCTCCTAAGAGTATTCCATCATCTATATTATAACCACCCGTGAGCAAAGGAGCTATTACGTTGAACAAATTTCCTGGTATAGTAGCCGTATTCAGACTGTCATTTGATAAATGCGTTCTTAATCTATTCACATTGCCATAAAAACTAGTACTGTTTTCATTTTCAAAAACAGATACTTTTTTTCTGCTTTCAATTACATTAAAACTTTTACTTCCCTTACGGCCGGTAATCCGCAATTTGATAGAGGAGTTTTTATTATCAATCATGACACT
>JBDTKU010000132.1:0-12618 GCA_039935135.1 Ginsengibacter sp.
GTAAACCAACCTGCCTACCGGCAACAGACGGCAAATAGTCAGAATTCTTATTTTATTTTGGTATCTTCTTTGCTTCGTTTTTTAAAATTAACTTTTAAAAACCCGATGAATTATTTTTGTCATCTAAATAATTTCTATTGATAGAAAAAAAAGTAAGTTATAACAATGAAATCAATGTAGTTCTCGTGGCTGTGATTACGAATGGCCAGCAGGAACCTGAGGTCAGAGAATACCTTGATGAGCTGCAATTTTTAGCTGAAACTGCAGGCGGAGTTACTATTAAAACATTTACTCAAAAACTGAATCATCCTGACAGCCGGACTTTCGTAGGCAAAGGCAAATTGCAGGAAATAAAAGATTTTACTTTGAGAAAAAAAGTTGACCTGGTGATATTTGATGATGAATTAACCGGCTCTCAAATTTCCAATATTGAAAAAGAACTGAACATCACCACTATTGACCGAAGCGACCTGATTCTTGATATTTTCGCTTCACGGGCCCAAACGGCACAGGCAAAAGTTCAGGTAGAACTGGCGCAATACCAATATATTTTACCTCGCCTCAAAGGCATGTGGAAACACCTTGAAAGGCAAGGTGGCGGTATAGGAAGCCGTGGCCCCGGTGAAACGGAAATTGAAACTGACCGTCGTATTGTAAAGGACAAAATAAGCCTGCTTCGCAAAAGGTTGGAAGCAATAGACAAGCAATCTTTTACCCAAAGAAAAGACCGCGGAGAATTTATAAGAGTGGCGCTCGTCGGTTATACAAATGTTGGCAAATCAACCATTATGAATTTGCTCAGCAAGAGTGATGTTTTTGCTGAAAATAAACTATTCGCTACGCTGGATACAACCACACGTAAGGTAGTTTTGGGCCACACTCCATTTCTCTTGAGTGATACGGTTGGCTTTATCCGAAAGCTTCCTCATCATCTTATCGAAAGTTTTAAAAGTACGCTTGATGAGGTTCGCGAAGCAGATATCTTATTGCATGTGGTCGATATTTCACATGCAAAATACGAAGAACAGATTGCGGTGGTCAATAAAACGTTGCAGGAATTAAAAAGCTTAGCAAAACCCATTATTATTGTATTCAACAAAATGGATCAATATGAAAAAAACACTTTTGATCAGTGGCTGCCTGAAGAAGTAAAAGAACAATTGCTTATTGAACTAAAAGAGAGATGGCAAAGCCAGTCAAACGGAAATTGTGTTTTTATTTCTGCTACCGAAAAAACCAATATTAAAGAATTAAGACAGGTAGTTTTAAACCAGGTAAGAATATTATATCAACACAAATATCCTTACAAAGCAGAATTTTTTTATTGATGGAAAAGATAGAAAACTGGATCAAAATTGCTGCCGGTATTAATGAAATTTCTTTTGCTGAAAATAAAATTGCCACCATAAAAATTGCAGATAAAACAATTTGCATTGCTAAAATAAATGAGGATTTAAAAGCATTCTCTTCCCAGTGCCCCCATGCGGGCGGTAATCTTTCCGGAGGATTTATGGACAAAAAAGGAAATATCATTTGCCCTGTTCATGGCTACCGTTTTTCGATGAACACAGGCAGAGATTCTGGCTGTGAAGGTTACTTTTTAAAAATTTATAAAATAGAACAAAGAGATGAAGGAATATTTATCAGGTTATAATAATGATAAATATCGCGTCAGCAATAAACAAAAGGCACAATTTAGTAACTTTGCAAGCTGTCATTTTGGCTTCAAAAAATTTGCTGCATTAAAATTGACTAATAACGATTACCTTTTTAAATAAATAATTTATACATATATGGCTGGGCTCCTCTCCTTATTATTTGGTGGCAATAAAAGTGAAAAAGACGTAAAATTTATCAGGCCTCTTGTTCAAAAAATCAACACCTTTTTTGAGGAATACAAATCTATAACCAATGATGAATTGCGTGGTAAAACCGTTGATTTTCGTGGAAGGATCAAAGAATATTTACAAGAAATAGACAACCAGATTGAATCTCAAAAAGCAGAAGCTGAGAAATTAGATTCGGCTGACATTTCAGGCCGTGATGCTATTTATCGCCATGTAGATGACATGGTAAAAGATCGCGACAAAAAGCTGGAGGAAGTGCTGCTTCAAATTTTACCTGAAGCTTTTGCAGTAGTTAAGGAAACCTCGCGTCGATTTAAAGAAAATGCTGAATTGGTTTCTACTGCTACTGAACTTGATAAAACTTTCGTGGAAACGAAGAAATACTTACGTATTGAAGGCGATAAATCGATTTATAAAAATACCTGGACTGCCGGTGGAAGTGAAATCGTTTGGAACATGGTTCCTTATGATGTTCAATTGATAGGAGGTATCGTTTTGCACCAGGGAAAAATTGCCGAAATGGCAACAGGTGAAGGTAAAACACTGGTTTCAGTTTTGCCTGCCTACCTCAATGCCTTGGCCGGTTTAGGCGTTCACATCGTAACCGTGAATGATTACCTCGCCCGTCGTGATAGTGAATGGAACGGAACAATATTGGAATGGCTGGGGCTTACAGTGGATTGTATTGACAAACATCAGCCCAACAGCGAAGAAAGAAGAAAGGCTTACGGCCGCGATGTAGTTTATGGAACCAATAATGAATTTGGCTTTGATTACCTGCGTGATAATATGGTGCATACCCCTGAAGAAATGGTGCAGGGCAAACATCATTTTGCTATGGTGGATGAGGTGGATAGTGTTTTGATTGATGATGCCAGGACTCCGTTGATTATCTCAGGCCCCATCCCTCGCGGCGATCAGCAGGAATACGATCAGCTAAAACCACGGGTTGAAAAAATCGTGGAAGCTCAAAGAAAAGTAACCAGCAATTTTTTAATTGAAGCAAAGAAAAAAATTACTGAAGGAAATGACGATCCTAAAGATGGAGGTTTGGCTCTTTACCGCGCTCATCGGGGGCTTCCTAAAAATAATGCATTGATTAAATACCTGAGTGAACCGGGTATGAAGGTGAAACTTCAAAAATCAGAAAATTACTACCTGTCAGACCAGGAAAAGAATATGCGAATCGTGGATGAGGAATTATATTTCGTAATCGACGAAAAAAATAACCAGGTACAACTAACTGATAAAGGGATCTCGCTGATCACCAAATCCGGTGAAGACCCTGAATTTTTTATTTTACCAGATATAGGAGTAAAGCTGGCAGAAATAGAAAAAAGTGACGCTTCTCCTGAAGCAAAGCTTGAACAAAAGGAAAATTTATTAAACGACTATTCTATTAAGGCCGAAAGAATTCATACCGTTACCCAACTTTTGAAAGCCTATACTGTTTTCGAAAACGATGTGGAATATGTGGTGATCGATGGGCAGGTAAAAATCGTTGACGAACAAACAGGCCGTATTATGGAAGGCCGCCGATATTCAGATGGCCTGCACCAGGCAATCGAAGCAAAAGAAAATGTGAAAATAGAAAGCGCCACGCAAACCTACGCCACCATTACTCTTCAGAATTATTTCAGGATGTATCATAAACTGGCCGGAATGACCGGTACAGCAGAAACAGAAGCGGCTGAATTTTGGGATATCTATAAATTGGATGTAGTTTCTATTCCTACCAACGTGCCTGTTACAAGAGAAGATGTTCAGGATTTGGTTTTTAAGACCAAGCGTGAGAAATATAAGGCAGTAATAGAAGAAGTTGAGAAAATGGCTGCTGCAGGCAGGCCTATTCTCGTAGGAACCACTTCAGTTGAGGTTAGTGAATTACTCAGCAGGATGATGAAACAAAAAGGCATCGTTCATAATGTTTTAAATGCAAAACAACATGCAAAAGAAGCACAAGTGGTGGCAGAAGCAGGGTTGGCTGGTGCAATCACTATCGCTACTAACATGGCAGGTCGTGGTACGGATATTAAACTCGGACCCGGCGTAAAAGAAGCTGGCGGATTAGCCATCCTGGGAACAGAAAGACATGAAAGCCGGCGTGTGGACAGGCAGCTTCGTGGACGTGCCGGAAGGCAGGGTGATCCTGGTTCATCTAAATTTTTCGTTTCATTGGAGGATGACCTGATGCGCATGTTTGGAAGTGAAAAGATTGCTTCGTTGATGGACAGGATGGGTTACAAAGAAGGCGAGGTGATTCAACATAAAATGATTTCCAACAGTATCGAAAGAGCGCAAAAGAAAGTAGAAGAAAATAACTTTGGAATCAGGAAAAGATTGCTGGAATATGATGATGTAATGAATAAACAGCGTACTGTTATTTATGGCAAAAGAAATCACGCGTTGTTTGGAGAAAGGCTTGCTCTTGACCTTGACAATGCATTTTATTCCGTTGCAGAAGGCATCATCAATTCTTTTAAAGAAATAAATGATCACGAAGAATTCAAACTGGCCGTGATCGTGAATTTTGGAATTGATACTTCGATTACCCAGGAAGAGTTGGATAAAGAAGACATGCAAACATTGGCCAACAAATTATATTATGAGGCGAAAGACCGATATAATGAAAAGAATCGCGCGACGAATGCGCAAACGCTTCCGGTTCTTAAAAATATTCGTAAAGAGCAAGGATCTCATATCGTTAACGTGGCTGTTCCTTTCACAGATGGTAAAAAGGCAATGCAGGCAATTGCTAATCTCGATAAAACAATTGAGACCAACGGAGCTGAGCTTACCAATGCACTGGAACGCAATATTACTCTGGCTTTGATTGATGATGCATGGAAAGAACACCTTAGGGCAATGGACGATTTGAGGCAAAGTGTTCAAACAGCAGGTTATGAGCAAAAGGATCCGTTAGTAATTTATAAGATCGAAGCATTTGGCGCGTTCAAACAAATGGACGACCAGGTGAATAAGGATATTGTTAGCTTCCTTACTCACTGTACTATCCCTGCCGAGCAAAACCAGGAAACGAGAATTACAGAAGAAAGAAGGAGGAGAACCGATATGAGTAAAATGCGTCAGCGTAAAGCAGAATTCGCTGGTGCGGGAGCAGGTCCTGATTACCTTCCGCAGGAAAATGAATATACAGATCCTTCTGAAAATATAAAACAGGAACCTATAAGAGTTGGCCCAAAAGTTGGTCGGAATGATCTTTGCCCTTGTGGAAGTGGTAAAAAGTACAAACACTGCCATGGCAAAGGAGAAGCCTGATTAATTTTAAAAATTAGTTTTAATTTTATTTCCCTAAACCGTTACAATATGAAAAGCATTTTTATAATGTTCGTCCTGTTTTTTATGGCGCACTCTGCTTTTTGCCAGGTTTCAAATATCAAAAAGGAAGTAAAAAATTCAGCTTCCCCTGTATTGGTACAGAGAAAGGCTCCCAAGCGCATTTTAAATATACCCGTGGTTTATACTTTTATCGGAAATGGCAATTGGGATGTAGCAGCAAACTGGGATAGCAATGGCATTCCACCGGTGGACATAACTCCGGGAAGTGAAATTCGTATCAATAGCTTTATTGTAGGAGCAAAATGCGTTTTGAATGTTCCATACGAAATTCCCAATACCACTAATACGATCAAATTAATTGTTTACTCAGGAAACAAGTTAGAAGTACCCAATTTAACTGTGAAATAAAAATCTTCGTTATTTGTTGCTTTACTGTAATTTTTAAATTCATATCAACCTCTAAAAACAGCCTGTAATAAAAATATATATTCTACGATTGCCAGCCCGGTCGATTCATTGCGTTTTACTTACATTCTTAAATCATTTTTGATTAAACTTTTTTATCAATACTTAAGAATCTATTAAGGTAAGTGCCCCGCTTTTATGCACAGCGATGTGATCAGTTTTATCGCTTTTTATTTCGTATTGAGGATCGTCCTTATTTGCATGGTGAGTATATCCTTTATAATCAAAGTCAGAGGTATGAATTTTAATAATTTTACCTGAAACATGGCCGGCTTCTGAATTCCATTGCACGTGGTTTCCTATTTTAAATTTGTGTCCCATTTTTTCAGACACTACAAAAATTGCTCCTCAAAAAAAACCAAAAGGTTTAAATAAGTAAAAAACAGAAAGCAAAACGCATTTAAACACAGGTAATTTTCTCCATAACTTTCTTTCTTGTTACTTTTGTTAAAATTAATTTTTTAACGGCATACACTTTGAGGCAAAGCCAATATTCAAAATAAAATAAAAAATAACAATGGAATCAATTGAACAAAAAGGAATAAATACAGTGAGGGTACTATCAGCAGATGCAGTGCAGAAAGCTAATTCAGGCCATCCGGGAACTCCAATGGGTCAGGCAGCAATAGGCGATGTGCTGTGGACAAAAGCGATGAACTACAATCCCCAAAATCCGGGATGGCCTAATCGCGACCGTTTTATTTTATCATGTGGACATGCGTGTATGTTACAATACAGTTTTTTATACCTCACGGGTTATGACATTACTATGGATGATATAAAAAATTTCAGGCAATTGCATAGTAAAACTGCCGGTCACCCCGAATACGGATTATTAGCTGGCATTGAAGTTACCACAGGCCCTCTCGGACAGGGTTTTGCTAACGGGGTAGGTATGGGAATTGCACAACAGTTTCTTGCTTCCAGGTACAATAAGCCGGGGCTTGATTTATTCGATTATAAAATTTATGCCATCTGCAGCGATGGCGATCTGATGGAGGGTGTGAGCGCAGAAGCCGCATCTATGGCTGGCCATCTCAAATTGGGCAATCTTATTTATTTGTATGATGATAATCGAATTACTATTGAAGGAGATACTTCTATCACTTTTGATGAGGATGTAAACGAACGTTTTCAGGCTTATGGATGGCATGTGCAGTCAGTAGCTGATGGAAATGATACAGAAGCAATTTTCACTGCAATACAAAATGCACAAAAAGAAACTAAAAGGCCTTCCTTAATTAAAGTACGCACCCACATTGGTTTTGGAAGTCCTAACAAAGTAGATACTGCTGCAGCGCATGGTTCAGCGCTCGGAAAAGATGAAGTGAGATTGGTAAAAGAAAATTTTGGTTTTGATCCTGATAAAAGTTTTTTAGTTGAGGATGATGTACTTGATTTTTACAGATCAAAGGGAAGTGCCGGTGCAAAAAAAGAAGAAGACTGGAATGTGCTCTTCGCCAAATACAAAGAAAAATATCCATCCGAAGCTGCGGAATATGAATTATTAAGCAATGGAGATTTGCCTGATGGTTGGAAAGATAATTTACCCGTTTTTAAACCTGATGCTAAAGGACTTGCCACCAGAAAGGCTTCCGGAAAAGCATTGAATGCGATTGCCGCTAAATTACCTTTATTACTTGGCGGTTCCGCAGATCTTTCACCATCAACAGATACCATATTAAATGATTTCCAATCGTTCTCAGACCTTAACCATGGTGGTAGAAATTTTCATTTTGGAATACGGGAACATGCCATGGGCTCTGTTTTGAACGGCATGGCGCTTACCAAAGGACTTATTCCTTATGGGGCTACTTTTCTTATATTTTCGGATTATATGAGGCCGCCGGTAAGGCTGGCTGCTATTATGAAAATCAAACCGGTTTTTATTTATACCCACGACAGCATTGGCTTGGGTGAAGATGGCACTACACATCAGCCGGTAGAGCAACTGATTGGTTTGCGTTCCGTTCCGAATCTTACGGTTATCCGGCCTGCTGATCCAAACGAAACAGTGCAGGCATGGCGAACAATTATTGAACATAAGGGTGGACCAGTAGCACTTATTTTAACCAGGCAAAACGTTCCGATCATTGACCAGGATAAATATGGCAAAGCCGAAAACGTGGATAAAGGCGCTTACATTTTATCAGATTGTGAGGGCGAGCCGCAGGTTATCCTAATGGCAAGCGGCAGCGAAGTTCAACTGATTATGGAGGCGCAGGAAAAACTAAAAGAACAATCCATAAATGCACGCGTAGTGAGTTTTCCAAGTTGGGAATTATTTGACGCACAAAGCAAGGAATACAAAGAAAAGGTGCTTCCCAAAAAAGTAAGAGCCCGTCTCGCAGTAGAAGCAGGCTCACCGATTGGATGGTGCAAATATGTAACCGATGATGGGGATGTTCTGGGAATTAACAGATTTGGAGAATCAGCGCCTGGAGAAGAAGTTATGGCCGAATACGGATTTACGGTAAAAAATACGGTAGCCAGGGCAAAAGCATTATTGCAATAATTTTATCAGGAAATCTAAATTTAGAAAAATGAAAAAAATATTAATCGCACTGGATTATGATCCTACAGCAAAAAAGATAGCTGAAGCGGGTTATAAGTTAGCAAAATCAATGGGCGCTGAAGTTATATTGCTGCATGTGGTAGCCGACTATACTTATTATTCATCGCTGGATTATTCACCTATCATGGGTTTCGATCAGTTCAGTAACCTTGGAGCTGTGCAGATGGATTCTGTGACCGAATTGGAAAATGCAGCTCATGAATATCTTGAAAAATCAAAAGCACATTTAGGTGATCCTTCAATAAAAACGCTTATAAAAGATGGCGATTCCGGAGAGGCAATTCTTGAAGCATCAAAGAGCCTGGAGGTTGATATGATTGTATTGGGAAGCCATGGCCGCAAAGGACTGGATAAAATATTGATGGGAAGCGTAGCAGAAAAGGTTTTGAGAAATAGCAAAATCCCATTGTTTATAATTCCTATAAATGGAAAAAACGAAAATTAAATTTTAAAAATAAGATAATATGGAAGAATATCCGAATGAAGAACACACAGTAAAAATTGTAAACGTTGAGAACGTCACACATAACGTAAAAAGATTCACTTTGAGTAAGCCGGCAAATTATGTGTTTAAGCCAGGACAGGCTACAGACATTACCATTGATTCTCCCGCGTGGAAAACTGAAAGAAGGTCGTTCACCTTTACATCACTTAATGAATGGGACACGCTTGAATTTACTATCAAGATATATGATGACCATAAAGGGGTTACCAATGAATTAGGCCAATTAAAGACTGGTGACCAATTGATTGTTCACGATATCTGGGGAGCCATACATTATAAAGGTGAAGGCGTGTTCATTGCAGGCGGCGCTGGTGTTACACCGTTTATTGCTATTCTCCGGAATTTGTATCACGAGCATAAAATTGGTAATAATAAGCTCATCTTTTCTAACAAAACTAAAAAGGATATTATCCTGAAAGATGAATTTGAAAAGATGTTGGGTAAGAATTTTATCAACACGCTTACTAATGAAAAAACCAACGAATATGACAATGACAAAATAGACAAGAATTACCTAAAACAAAAAGTTAGCGATTTCAATCAATACTTTTATATCTGTGGGCCAGATCCAATGATAGAAGATATCCGCAAAGAATTGTTAGCTCTCGGCGTGAAAGAAGATAAAATAGTTATTGAACAGTTCTAAAATAAAAAAACACCCTAAATATTGGTTTACTATATTATCAGAAAAAAAGAGTAAATAAAAAGAGTATATTATAATTGACTAAAACAAAATTATCATGGCAAAAGACCCATATCAAATAAAAAGAATTTTAACTACCAAAGACGGAAACTTCACTTATTACAGCCTCGCTGAATTGGAAAACCAGGGCCACAAAATAAGTAAGCTCCCCTTTTCTATCCGCATACTTTTAGAAAATGCGCTGCGCAATTTTGATGATTTTTCTGTAACGAAAGAGAATATAGAAACTTTGCTTAACTGGAAACCCAAGGCCTCTGATAAAGATATTCCTTTTAAACCTGCCCGTGTTTTGATGCAGGACTTCACAGGCGTACCCGCAGTGGTAGATATTGCTTCTCTTCGTGCGGAGGCGGCCCGGAAAGGAAAGAATCCGGAAGAAATCAATCCCTTAATTCCCGTTGACCTGGTAATTGATCATTCGGTGCAGGTAGATTATTTTGGAACAGAATATGCCTACAAGCGAAATATGGATGAAGAGTACAAACGCAACCAGGAGCGGTATTCATTTTTAAAATGGGCCCAAAAATCGTTCAACAATTTTAGTGTGGTTCCTCCAGGCATGGGAATTTGCCACCAGGTAAACCTGGAATATTTTTCAAAAGGTGTAATAGAAAGAAATGGTGAAGTTTTCCCCGATACATTAGTCGGCACCGATAGCCACACGCCAATGGTAAACGGAATTGGTGTAGTAGCCTGGGGTGTGGGAGGTATTGAAGCAGAAGCGGCTATATTGGGCCAACCACTTTATTTTATTATGCCTGAGGTTATTGGGTTGGAACTGAAAGGAAAGCTTCCCCTGGGATCCACCGCTACCGACCTGGTGCTAAACATCGCTGAAGTATTGAGGAAATACGGCGTAGTAGGCAAATTTGTAGAAGTATTTGGCGATGGGCTTGACAACCTTTCTGTTCCTGACAGAGCAACGATCGGAAATATGTCTCCTGAATTTGGTTGTACAATTACCTATTTCCCTATTGATCATAAAACGATTGAATACATGGAAAAAAGCAATCGTTCCGCAGCACAACTAAAATTGGTTGAGGATTATTGCAAAGCCAATATGCTCTGGCGCACCGGAAAAGAAAAAATTACCTATACAGATACTATCAAGCTTGATCTTTCCACTATCGAACCCTCAGTAGCCGGGCCCAAAAGGCCGCAGGATAAGATTCTTTTGAAGAATTTTAAAAAGAAGTTCATTAGTTTAATGGATCAGAATTACGGACGTACCTATCATGTGCCTGATAAGCAAATGTCTCGTTGGTTTGCAGAAGGAGGCGGCCAGCCTATTGATCCTGCACCACCTTCAGCCGGTCCTGGTGTAATAGAAGAAGTAGAAAATGGAACCAAAAAAGTTTGGGTAACATTAGGACATGAAAAATTTGAACTTTCAGATGGTTCCGTAGCCATCGCAGCTATTACTTCATGCACCAACACTTCCAATCCATTTGTTATGATTGGAGCCGGTTTGGTGGCCCGCAAAGCACGTGAGCATGGTCTCAATAAGAAGCCATGGGTAAAAACATCACTTGCTCCGGGATCTAAAGTAGTTACTGATTATCTCAAAAAAGCGGATCTGCTTAACGATCTGGAATCACTGGATTTTCACCTCGTAGGTTATGGATGCACGTCCTGCATTGGTAATTCAGGCCCTCTTCCCCCTTACATGTCCATGGCTGTAGAAGACCACGACCTGGTGGTAGCTTCCGTGCTTTCCGGAAATAGAAATTTTGAAGCCAGGATTCATCCGCAGGTAAAAATGAATTTTTTAATGTCGCCGATGTTGGTAGTGGCTTATGCTATAGCTGGTCGGATTGATATAGATTTAACCACCGAACCGATTAGTTATGATTCCAACCTGCGACCCGTTTATTTAAAAGACATCTGGCCTACAGACGATGAAATAAACGATATAATGGCCAAAGTGCTTTCTCCTAAAGATTTTTCTAAAAACTATGGAGAAATTTTCGAAGGAAATGAAATCTGGAAAAACCTTAAAGTGCCTGAAGAGAAATTGTATGTGTGGGATAAAGAATCTACTTACGTCAAAGAAGTTCCTTTTTTTTACAATCTTCCTGATAAAGCTGAAGCAACTCAAGACATTATTGATGCAAGAGCCTTGTTGGTTTTGGGCGACAGTATCACCACGGATCATATTTCTCCTGCAGGTCAGTTCAATGAGAAATCTTCCGCAGGTCAATATCTAATCAGCCGTGGAGTAAAAAAAGAACATTTTAATTCTTATGGATCACGACGCGGAAATGACGAAGTGATGGTACGGGGAACTTTTGCGAATGTTCGGATCAAAAATCAATTGGCAGTAAAAGAAGGCGGATTCACCACTTATCTCCCCTCTGGCAAAGAAATGTCCGTGTATGATGCAGCTATGAAGTATAAAAAAAACGAAATCCCTTTAGTAGTTCTGGCAGGCAAAGAATATGGGAGCGGTTCTTCAAGAGACTGGGCAGCAAAAGGGACTTTCCTACTGGGGATAAAGGCCGTAATTGCTGAAAGCTATGAACGTATTCACAGGAGTAATTTAGTTGGCTTAGGTGTTTTGCCTCTGGAATATAAAAAAGGTGAAAATGCCAAAAGCCTGGGTCTTACCGGTAAAGAAACTTTCAATATAACAGGCATCGCGGGATCAATAAAACCACTTCAGGAAATGCAGGTAATTGCTAAAAATGAAGAAGGAACAGAAGTGAAATTTAATGCGATCGCCAGGCTTGACTCAGCTATTGAAATAGAATATTACCGCCACGGTGGCATCCTTCAATATGTATTGAGGCAGTTTTTAGAAAAGTCCGGAAAAGAATAAAAAACAAGAGTATTTGCCTGCCTTTGCCGGTAGGTAGGTTGCTTTACTATCCGGGTTATAAAATTTCCATTTTAAAAAAAATAATAGAATGATGGAATAATTTTATAACCCGGATATATTTATATACATGCCCAGTTCAGAATATTAAATTTTATCCCCAGGATCGCGCGTAAAAAAATTTATAATGAATGCAAGGTTTAGGGGGGAAATAAGCTATAATTTTTCCTGCAAAATCTCATTTCTTTGGATTTGCCACCAAATCATCAATCGCCGATTCGATAGAAGGATATAAAAATGTAAAACCCGTAGCTTTTATTTTTTTATTACAGACTGTGGTACTTTTTAATAATTCAATACTTCGCTTTCCGAATACCCACTTTAATCCAAACGTGGGCACATAAACCG
>JBDTKU010000133.1:0-10411 GCA_039935135.1 Ginsengibacter sp.
GATTGTTTTGGATCGTTATAACTATTATCAATAATCTCTATTGAATGATTTTCATTACTCAAATTCTTAAATAGTAAAATGATATTTCCTGTAAATTTTTGTGGAGAATTTTTCATTCGTTCATACATAAAATTTATTCTGACAGAAGGATCATTTTTATCCCCGATATATTCTCTGAAAAATCCATTGGGGCCATATACTCTTAAATGATACCTGCCGTTTTCAAAATTTTCTAAAGGCCACTGCGCTTTTATTTTATCTCCCGTGCGCACAGCATACGACCATGCTTTTACATTTTCATAAATTATTGAATTGTTTTCATTAGAAGAAACATATTTTCCATGCACATAAACATTAAACGGCGAACCTGCAGATTGAACGCCTAACAGTTCATCACCTGCTGAAAAAATTACATCAAAAGTTTTTTTATCATCACTCAATTCTCCATCTGCATTCAACTGGTAAGGAAGCGCGCATGAATTTCTGATTCCCGATTCCTGGCGGGAAATAAGTGGTGAATCCGGATTATTTTTTATTTCATCGATTTCATCTTTATGCAACGCCCTGAAATCTGTAGGTAATTTTTTAAATTTCGCATTATAAATTTTTTCTACAAAAGGATCGCGTTTTACAAATTCCGGTAAGATTATTTTTTCACCATTATATTTTCTGAAAGCGGAAGTAAGATCACCGGTAACTGTTCTTCTCCAATCACTAATGTTAGTTTCTTTAATTTCTTTGCCTGTTTTTTTGGATAAAAACTTTTCCAAAAACTGTAATGTGGAAGTATGATCAAACACTTCTGAATTAACCCAGCCACCTCTCGTCCATGGAGAGGCGATTACCATTGGAACCCTGAAACCAAGCCCCACCGGACTTTCGCGCGCATCGCTTTTATCCAAATCTTCCTTACTCATTTCTTCCTGAATGGTAACATATTCAGGAGCAGTATCTATACCCTCAGAAACTTTTCCACTTTCCAAATCATTTGGCTTCGGCGCGGTGAAGGGAGGAATATGATCAAAGTAACCATCGTTTTCATCATAATTCAAAACAAAAATAGTCTTCTTCCATACTTCAGGATTCTTAGTCAAAATATCCAAAACTTCAGAAACATACCATGCTCCAAACCAGGGCGCACTGGGATGATCAGAAAAATATTGCGGAGCCACGAGCCATGAAACGGTCGGCAATTTCCCATTGTTTACATCTTCCCTAAACTGATGTAACACATCCCCTTTGGGTAATAAAATATTTCGCTCAGTGCCATTATCATCATAGGAAAACATTTCCATTGAATGAAAATCAGGTTCGTTTACATTGGTAGTAAAAGCCTTTTTATGAAGATTTTTTTCATAGTCAGAAAGCTTTTCAAAATTTTCAGGGCTCCATGTCACTAATTCCTTTTTATAACTTTCAAGTTGCTGCTGTTTTTGAATTAATTTCTTTACAATTTTTTGTGCATGATTTTTTTTGATCTTTTTTATTTCATTTTGTAGCGTTTCAATTTCCGACGGTAATTCATCAACTCTTTTCTTTAAAAAATCAATATGAGCTTTATGAAAGCGAACATTGTATTGGCTGAACCATTCCAGGTTGTTATCGGTAAAATTAGAAAGCCAGCTATCTGCATCTCCATCAAGATCTGATTGTACACTTAGCTCATTTTGATAAACACGCCATGGGATTCCGTTTTCTTCCAGCCTTTCAGGAAAGGTGTTATAATTTGCTTCGCGATTATAATACAAATCGGAATTGCGCACATCTGCTTGTGCTCCGGGTTTTGACCGGATTTTTCCTGCCCAGAAAAAGGTGCGGTTGGTAGTAGTGCCGGTAAGCGATGAGCAAAAATTTTGATCACAAACGGTGAAAGCATCCGCCAGGGCGTAATAGAAAGGAATATCCTCGCGGCTATAATGACCCATAGTCAAAGGCATGTCTTTGTATTCTTTGCCAGGTTGTTTTGCTTCCAGCCATTTATCAAATTTCCCCTTATTGCGGGCATCAGTTTGATTGTCCCATGAGTGAGGCAAACCTCCTATCCATGTAGCCCTGGTGTCCTTAATATTTAATCGAAAAGGAACATATTTTTCTCCGGCATTATTAGTTTGCAGCCAAACCGGGTCATTTCCTGGCAAGGATATTATTCGGGGATCATTAAATCCTCTGACTCCTTGTAATGTTCCAAAACAGTGATCAAACGACCGGTTTTCCTGCATCAGAAAAACAATATGCTCTGCATCTTCAAAAGTGGAGCCTTCTGCAGGATTAATAGCGATTGCTCTTTGAATAGAAGCGGGCAGATTGTTCCAAAGGCTTGCGCCGCCTGCCAGGAGCGAGGCTTTCTTTAAAAATTCTCTTCGTGTATCCATAATGAAATATATCAACTTTTACGGCACCTACATTTATCTTTTTATAATTGTGGAATAAATATTTCCACGATTAAATATAGAGGGCCTTTCATTTATTTTCGTAACTGTGTATCCCATATTATTAAACAGTTCTTTTAATGCTAAAAAACTAATTGGATAAGGCACCCAGTGATTGCCGGTTTCAACATCGTATTCCACAATTACAAAAACGCCTTTATCGTTAAGATTGGATTTCACCCTTGCTAAAAAATTTTTTTTACCTTTTACAAAATGAAGTGAATTAGCCGTCAAAATCCCATCAAGATTGGCGAAAGGTAAAGTAGCTTTTTCAAAATCCAATTCTACAAGCTCAATATTACGGTCGTCGAATATATTAATCTTTTTGAAAACAGAAATATTTTTATCAATTGCATAAATAATACTTTCTTTATTTAGCAAATTAGCCAACACATTTGTAAAAAGTCCTGAGCCACATCCCAAATCCGCCCAAAGAGTTTTTGTTTCAGCATTAATTTTTTTATTTTGAATTAACTTAATGGTGTCCTGTAATTGCATCTGCGGTTGGTTATTTTAAAATAAAAACAAAGAAGGCGTTTGAATCCTTCCTGGTTTTGATTTGCAGTTGGTGTTTCGAATGACCGGAAGACCTGCCAGGTTTTAAAAACCTGGCAGGTCTGTACGTTTCTTATTCAAACATAAAAGCTTTTTAAATCGTCGCGATTTCTGCAAAGGATAAATTTACAGTAAAAGAACTTTTAAGGCGTATTTCTATTCTGTATAATTAGAATATTATTGCAAGGTCATCTGCTTTCAAAATCCAAACACTGTTCAATATTGAGCATAAACAAACACCCCTGCTTAATGGCAGGGGTGTAAAAGTTGGATAACTTTCTTTGTTTTTCAATTGGTATATTTTTCAATCTCTATTTCAAGAGCCACATCTTATTATTAATTTCATCCACACCTCCATATTGACGATTTAGCGCATCAATAAGATTTTCTTTATTATGATTTAGTTCTGAGGAAGGATAAAGCCAGCGAACGGGTATCGCATTTTTGTCATTGACATTCAATGAAGTTGCCGGGTTGATCGGAAATTCAGGATAACCGGTTCTTCGCTGTTCAAAAAAAGCCGAAATAGGATCCTGCATAAATTCAAGGAAATAACGTTGCAACCAAATCTGTTTCAGCTCCTCTGCAGGATCAGATTTAAAGGCAGCTTCTCCTGTAAAATAATTATTGATGTATGATTGCGTAATAGGCATGTTATGGACATAAGAAGGATCAACCGGCAAGTAATTTGCCAGCGCAGCTTTTACACCGGATTCATAATAGCTCTCCGCATCGCCGGTGGTAATCCATCCCAAAATACTAGCTTCTGATAATATTAATTGTTGTTCGGCATAAGAAACCATAATGCGCGGGTCGCCAGCCTGAACATGCAGGTAGCGTGAATTTAAAAGTGAATATTGATCATCAACTAAATTGGCGGTTATCGTATTATAATCATCTCCCACATTTGCGCCGACATACGCTGCAGTATCTGATGCGTCAGCGCCGTCAGCAATTTTTGATTTAGCAGGATCTGCGAAGTAGAATAATCTTCTGTCATCCAACATTTTTAAATTATTAAGCACTAAATGACTGATGATGGTTCTGCTTGTAAATAAATCATTGGTTCCTGAAAGCGGATGCGGGTCAGTTGCTGAATAATTTAGTCCCAAAAACCCTGTACCTGGTTCCAACAATTCATTACTGTTTACAATATCTGCGAACCTTCCTTTGATGTTCAGATTGGCGTCGCTTGCTTTATTACTTAAAGTCATCAATACTTTTAAAGCAAACGAATTGGTAGCCCGTCTCCATTTATCCGGCACACCATTGTAAGGAGTAGGATCACCATCAAATTTGGCACCATTTGCAAAATAACCATCCGCTTCTTTAAGCTCATCTAATATTCCTTTAAAAACGTCTTCCTGTGTATCATATTTTACTTTTGTACTTCCGGAAGCCCCCAGTCCACTGGCGCTATAAGGAATATCGCCTACTTCCATGGTCTGATAATAAAACATAAATGCCCTGCAAAAAGCAGCGAGCCCTTTATAGGAATTTTCCATAGAGCTTCCGGACGCGTAAGTAACCATGCTATTGATGTTGGGGAGGATAGTCATTGCACTGAAATCAGTTGATCCCAAATAGTTATATTGGGAAGAAAGCATGGTTTCATTTCCATAAGCAATATACTTGGATAGTCCATTGTCTGAAAGATAAGCCTTGGCATCACGGCCCTGGAATTCCAGGTCCTGCAAAATCACTTTGGTAGCCAGCAGTGATGAGTTGACTTTTTCAGTAGCATTTGGATTGGTATTAATTTCATCAAATTTATTACAGGATGCCAGCATGATAGTGCTGAGTAGAATTAATGATCCTGCATTCTTTAATATCTTGTTCATAGTATTTTTATTTTTTTATTATTCAACAGGCCATTAAAAATCAAGTTTAATATCGAGCCCGATATAACGCATAGAAGGGTCTGAAAAATTTTCTGTACCACCATCAATATCAGAATATTTAAATTGTTTTGCCCAGTAAAACAGGTTCTGGCCAATAAGGGAAACAGCGATTCCTTTTGAACTTATTTTTTCAGCAACAGAATTCGGGATATGGTAAGTCAGAGCAACTTCTCTTAGTTTTAAAAATGTGGTGCTGTACAGATCAACCGGTGAAGGATTGCCTCCCCAGGCGGTTCCTTTATGCAAAGCAGTGATATATGATTTGTACGTAGTGTACACATCATTAGGGGCAAACTCCCTGGTATCACTCACTACATGATAATTGGCATCATACGTAACAGAGCCGGACACCACTTTCACACCATCTCCCAAATAATTTGAGGTGCCTGGATCGGTGGCATCCTTGTATCTTGCGTCTGTTAATGAATTGGGATGATTACCCGAAATCCACATGTACATTTCAGTAGTAGATTGCGCCAAACCTCCTACTCTTCCATCCAGGGAAAAGCTAAAGGCAAAATTTTTATATTTCAAAGAAGTATTAAAGCCCCAAACCCAATCCGGGTCAGAATATCCGGCTAAGGAAAGAATTGGCTGATAAGTGGGCTTCCCATTATTAAAAACAATATCTCCTTTGTTATCAGTTTGATATTCATTGATAGCATAATAATCAACACGCTTACCATCTTTCACCCAATCCCTGTTATTTACAGAATATTGAGAATCGAGCCTTGTAAAATAGGTGGCGTATTTTGTCCAGTTAAAACTAACATCCCATGTAAAATCTTTTGTTTTAACAGGAGTCGCGTTTAAAGTAACTTCTATACCTTTCCTGGTGCGCTCTTCATTGCTATTGGTAAAAACAGAAGTAAACCCGGATGATGGACTGATAGGCGCTTTTACAATAAAATCATACATCTTCTTTCTATAAAGAGTAACATCCAAAGAGATACGATTTTTTACAAAGCTGGCATAAGTTCCTACTTCTGTAGATGCAGAACCTTCTGCATGGATATTGGAAGGACGGATACTTGTCGGAAAGGAAGCGGAACTCATAGTTCCCCACGAGTTGGGAGAAACTGAGTACACATTGTTGATATCATAAATGCCCGCCGGAGTTTTGTAAGTCGTCCAGGAACCACGTAATTTCCAAAAAGACAACCAATTATTGTGTCTAAATAATTCGCTGGGAATAAAACTACCCGAAACACTTGGATAGAAATAAGATCGCGTTTCCTTTGGCAAAGTGGACGCCCAGTCATTACGGAAAGTTCCTTCTGCAAATGCCAGGTTTTTATAGCCAACGCCCACTTTTCCATAAAGACTATTTATTTGTTCTTTATTTATAATTGAGTTGACGTTAGCAGGATTCATGGAAGATTTTAAAGAATAAAATGCAGGAATAGAAAGGCCTCCCTGCGTCATAGCCTCGATTCCTTCGTTTTGCTGGAAATAAATACTACTTCCGACAAAACCATCAACAGAAAAATCACTCAGCTTTTTCTGAGCGGTCAACATAGCATCTGTATTGCTGCTGAATCCACGTCCAATACCAACATTATAAGATCCTCTTTGCGATTCTCCCCATATCTCGCTTCCTCCATCCAAAACAGTAGTCGCACCACCTCCCTGGAAAGAGCCTTCAGAGATCCTGATTTCCTGCTTATTGCTATAATTATCATACCCTGTTCTTACCATCGCTTTAAGCCAATCATTAATATCATAATTTGCAGTGAACTGTCCATTGAAAACATCTTTATTATAAGAATGAATGCGCTGGAATCTGTCAAAATAAGGATTGTTCATGCCGGCAGTATAGCTGCTGTTTTGAACTTCATTCGGGTCAACCCAATAATCTTTATAATCCAAAATATTCCAATCCGGTGAACCCCAAACCAATAAGCTGTACATTGGGTCATATCCTCTATAGCCACTAAATCCCATGTTAGGAGCCGATTGATTATTATAGGCAATGGAGGTAGTAAGAGAAAAACGGTTTAACTTAATATTTCCACCAACGCTGTAAGTAAGCTTGTCGAAACGGGAATTAGGATAAGTGCCCTTGTTTTGAGCCCACATAGCTGATGCTCTAAAACTTCCCAAATCACCTGTTTGAGTAACACTGACATTATTATTTAAGATGTATCCCTGCTCGAGAAAATTTTTGAAATTATCTTTTCCTTTGGCGGTAAAAGGCATGGATTTCATGGTCTTGCTGATAGGATCCCACTGGATCACATCTTTGCCATCAAGCGGAGGCCCCCATGATCCGTTTCCTGAACGAACATAAGTATTGGTGGCTGTATTAACAACGCGCCCGTATTCAGACTGCATTTTAGGAATCGCAAGATAACCGCCTTCCATCATGGTACTGCTGTTTATTGACACTTGCAATCCTTTCTTACTTCCACTCTTTTTGGTGGTTATCATAACAGCGCCACTTCCACCCCTTGATCCATACAAAGCCGAAGCAGTAGCTCCTTTCAAAAAATCTATTGATTGAATATCATCCGCAGGTATATCCCTTAAGGTTAAATTACCATAAGGAACCCCATCAACTACCAATAGTGGGCTTTCCCCGCGCAAAGTGATTTCCGGCGCAGACATAAATTCAGGACTATTTTTAACGACCAGGCCAGATACTTTTCCTGTAAGTGAAGTTCCTACATCAATTCCTTTAACGGTTTGCAATGATGAACCTTCCACTTTTTGAGTGGCATAACCCAATTCCCTTTCCTGTCTTTTAATTCCTAATGCGGTAACCACTATTTCGTTCAGTCCCTCAGTAACAGGTTGTAAAATAATATTTAACTCTATTTGTCCGTTTACTGGTATTTCCACTTTTCCATAACCAATGGATGAAACTATTAGAGTGGCTTTTCCCGGAACATTAATTGAGTAATTTCCATTTGCATCTGTGGTGGTGCCCGAATTGCTCCCCTTTATCTGGATGCTTACCCCCGCCAAAGGAAGGCCTGTATTTTTATCAGTAACCTTACCTTTCACAATTACATCCTGTACCACTTCATTTTTTTGAACGAGAACAATAAGATTGTTACCCAGTTCTTTGTAAGAAAGGCCGGTGCCTGCTAATAATTGATCCATTACCTGCGATATGCCGGCATTGGTTACATTGATATTCACCTTGTCATTATCAGCAATCTTCCGATCGCTGTATAAAAAGCGGAAATCACTGTGTTTCTCAATGGTAGATAAGGCCTTTTTCAGCTCTACCGATTTCAGGTTAATCGTTACCGTTTGCGAGTAGCTTTTGGCGCTTACCTGCATGCAGGAGATCAAAACGATAATAAATGTGAATTTCATAATGAGCAATGACTTTACAAGCCAACGTTTTTGGAATACACCACGCAGGTGCTTTAAAAATTTCATAACTTTAAATTTGAAAGTTAAATAAGTGTAATTTTCTCTCTAAAGAAGATTACTTGAATTCAGTTTCTGATTTTGACTTTTCGGGGGAATGCTTGCAACATTCCCCATTTTTTTATGTATCATTTATTAAAAGCATAATCACTGTGGTTTTTGAATATTAATAAATAGTAATTGTAATTCCGTCCATTTTATATTTAAAATTTTCTGTCAGTTTCAGCGCATCCAGCGCTTCGGTTATGGTTTCTTTTTCAAAAATACCCGTGAACCGATAATCCTTCATTGCATTATTTGAAAACCGGATATCCACATCATATTTACGTCCCATATCTGCTGCCAGCTTGCCAAAACTTTCATCCTGGAAAACCAATTTATTATTCATCCATGACGTTTCCACTACAGCGCTGTCGGATTTAGAAATGTAATGCAGGTTGCTGATTAATAATTCCGCAGAATGCACGGGGGATAAATTTTTTATTACTGAAGAAGATCTCCTTTCCGGCGAAGTGGAAACAATTAATTTTTCTTTTGGCTTTAAAATAATCCTGTCGTCCGGCCGGTCGTTTAAAGTGACCTGAATTAGCCCATGTATCAAAGTAGTTTCAGTGGTGGAATCGCCGGGATAAGATTTTACATTAAATTCCGTACCTAATACTTTAATATTTATTTTATCCGTATGAATAATAAATGGCCGATGAGCATTGTGTGCCACATCAAAAAAAGCTTCCCCGGTTAAATACACTTCGCGTGTGTTGCCGGAAAATTCCTTCGGAAATTTAAGCCTGGTATCCGAGTTCATAATTACCCTGGTGCCATCAGAAAGAGTAATGGTTGATTTTTCTCCTTTGGGGGTTTGCTGTATTTGCAGAATTTGCTCAGAAGCAATCGTTGCAACTGATCTATGATTGGTTTTTCTATGTATAAAATAGGCGACGGATAAACAAACAATCAGAATGGCAGCAACCCTCGAAGGCCATAACAGGAATTTTACTAACCCGTTTTTTTTGTTAGGCGTGGAAATTGAATTTATTACTTTGCTTTCATTATTATCATTCTGTATTTGTGCAATTATTTTCTGCAAAGCCGCACCCACATCTGTAGTAACCCTATTTTTATTTCCCCAATGAGCTTCTAAAAGATCATATTTCTTTTTGAATAAATCATCTTCATCCATGAATTTCTCAAGTTCTTTGAGATCGTCCAAAGATGCCTCTCCGCTTAGCTTTCGGGCAGTTAGCAATAAAAATAACTGGTTATCCATCGTGAAGTATTGCAAATAATTTAAAGACTCGTAAAGGATAAGGACAATATTTTTAGAGAAATTACTTACAAGGAGGGAAAAAAAATTTGTCGCTATTTTCAACGACAGATACTCCGTTGCCTTTTGTATCGAGTTGAATCACATAAAAATTATGGCCGCAACTGCGAGGACTTTAAAAGTGAATTGAAAATAAAATTGATTTAATCAGGGCAACTTTTTTGCTCTTTCGTTTTGGAGAAGTCTCTTTTGAAAGAATATAAGGGGAAAGAATTTTATCAAGTTTCTGCATGGCTCTCACCAATTGAGTTTCTACAGTCCTTGGTGATATGTTTAAAATTTGCGCTACTTCTTTATATTTTAATCCCTCTTCTTTTACAAGGCTGAAAATTACTTTGCACTGTTGAGGTAAAGTGGCGATAGCCTCGTTCATTTTAAATATCAATTCCCTTCTTTCCAATTCTTTTTCAGGATCATGAGTGTTTAAAAGCTGGTGGCTTCCTGTTTCTTCAAGGTAGATAACTCTGTAACCTGAAAATTGCTTTGCATAATTCAGGGATTGATTTTTCACCATGATATATACATAGGTTCCCAGGTTTTGAACATGTGATAACTCCTTTCGCTTCACCCAAATCTTTAATAAAACATCTGAAACAATTTCTTCCCCTGCCTCTTTGTCTTTTGTATAGTTGATACAAAAATTCAGCAACTTTTCATAAAATAATTTGAATAACTCTTCGAAAGATTTTTGATCATCCCTTTGGCAAATATTTTCAAACAGTTGAGCAATATGTTTCCCGGATTCTATCAAATTTTAAAGGAATAAAATTAAATAACAAGTAAATCTATTTGCAAAGGTGACACTTTTTTACCAGCAAATG
>JBDTKU010000134.1:0-8347 GCA_039935135.1 Ginsengibacter sp.
CAAAGATCTGAATTTTGAAACCGAAAATGATGTCATTGTATTTTCAATCGCAGCAAAAAGGTTTAATACAATCATAATTACAACAAAAGATATAGACTTTAAGAATCTTGCAGAACAGATAGATATACATCCCAGGGTTCTTTATTTAAACGTTGGGAATGTATCAAGGGTTTTGAAAGAATTAATTTATAAATCATTAAAAGAAGTTATAAGAATATTTTCAGAAACCGATGAACCTTTAATCGAAATTACAAAATAAATATATGAGCCAATTTTCAGAACACAATTTCAAAAATGAAAAAGCCCTGGTAAGGGTTGATTTTAATGTGCCCCTTGACGAGCATTTTAATATTACAGACGACACAAGAATGAAAGCTGCTGTGCCTACTATCAAAAAAATATTGAATGATGGTGGAAGTGTTATTCTGATGTCACATTTAGGCCGGCCAAAAAATGGGCCGGAAGACAAATTCTCTTTAAAACATCTGTTGCCACATTTAAAAGAATTGCTCAGCGGCATCAATGTATTGTTTGCCGATGATTGCATTGGTGATGATGCCAAACAAAAATCAAAAGATTTAAAACCAGGCGAAATTTTGTTGTTGGAAAATCTCCGGTTTTATAAGGAAGAAGAAAAAGGAAACGAAGAATTTGCAAAAAAATTAAGTGAGTTAGGAGGTGTTTATGTAAATGATGCTTTTGGAACTGCACACCGCGCACATGCTTCTACGGCTGTTATCGCTCAATTTTTTCCGAAGGATAAAAAAATGTTCGGGATGTTAATGAATGCGGAAGTGGCCAATGCCGATAAAGTGTTGAACGATTCTGAAAAACCATTTCTTGCCATTATTGGCGGAGCAAAGGTTTCAGACAAAATCCTCATTATAGAAAATTTGTTGGACAGGGCTTCGGATATCATAATTGGTGGTGGAATGGCTTATACTTTTTTTAAAGCGATGGGAGGCAAAATAGGAAATTCTCTTTGTGAAGATGACAGAATGGATAAAGCGCGGGAATTGTTAGAAAAAGCCAAACAAAAAAATGTTTGCATCCATTTGCCTGCTGATTCTATCATCGCTAACAAATTTGCTGCCGATGCAATGGTATCCGGCTCATTAAGCAATGATATCCCGGATGGCTGGATGGGACTTGATATTGGCGAGATGGCTTGCGAAACTTTTAGCAAAGTGATTCATCATTCAAAAACTATTTTATGGAACGGCCCAATGGGCGTTTTTGAAATGGAGCATTTTAAACACGGCACAAAATGTATTGCTGAATCTGTGGCAGAAGCTACGGCAGACGGAGCCTTCAGCCTTGTTGGCGGCGGAGACAGTGTGGCAGCAGTAAATGAATTTGGCCTTTCCGATAAAGTAAGCTATGTCTCAACAGGCGGCGGCGCGCTCCTGGAATATTTTGAAGGAAAAGAATTGCCGGGGATAAAAGCGATAAAAGAATAATAAGTAAAATTTATAGTAAACCAACAAAAACCTTCATTTTCTATTTTCATTCTGCTGAATAATTTAAACTATTGTTATCAAAAGAATAGAGGCTTATATTTAAACCTGAAACAATTATCTTTAATTTTTATTGAATATTAAAAACTATAATTTATGAAAGGGAAAACCGGTCTTTTTGTTGTCCTCGGTATTATCGTGGTCCTGTTTTTTTGGGGTTGCAGCGCCTATAATAATTTAATTGGCGTAGATCAACAGGTAAAAACCAAATGGTCTAACGTAGAAACTAATTACCAGAGGAGAACCGATTTATATAACAGCGTAATTAAAACCATTGAAGGATCCGCCAATTTTGAAAAGGGCACCCTGACAGAAGTAGTTCAGGCACGTGCCAAAGCCACTTCGGTAACTGTGGATATTAACGATCCAAAATCTTTGGAAGCTTATCAAAATGCACAGGCAGGTTTGCAAAGTTCATTTAGCAAATTACTGGCGGTTGTTGAAAACTATCCGGATTTAAAAACTACGGCTGCTTTCCAGGGATTTCAGACCCAAATCGAGGGTACTGAAAACAGGATCAACGTGGCAAGACAGGATTATAATGCTGCAGTTCAGGATTATAATCTCAGGGTGAAAAGATTCCCCAATAATATTTTCGCAGGTATTTTTGGCTACCACGAAAAAGCGTTTTACAAGGCCGACCCGGGCAGCGAGAACGCACCCAATGTAAATTTTGATATTAAATAACTAAGAACAATATGTGGCGATTTTCCAAAAAGAAACCTTTTTTTACCGATGAACAAAATAAAAAAATTGTTCATGCAATCCGGGATGCAGAAACGCAAACCAGTGGTGAAGTAAGGATCTTTGTGGAAAGTCGCTGCAAATATGTAGATGCGCTTGACAGGGCAAAGGAAATTTTTGATAACCTGGAGATGGAAAAAACAGATCTTCGAAATGGCGTTATTTTTTACATCGCCATAAAAGATAAACAGCTTGCGATTTTTGCAGACAAAGGAATTCATGAAGCTACAGGTGATGAATACTGGAAAAATGCCGTGAAGGAAATTCTTTCTGTCTTTAGCAAAGAAAACATAACCGAAGGCATTACTACTTCCATTTATAAAATAGGTGAGGCACTCAAAACCTATTTCCCTTACAACCAGGAAATTGATAAAAATGAACTTCCTGATGAAATTATTTTTGGAAAATAATGAACGTGTAACTTCTGATTCATGAAAAAATTATTTTTACTGCTTTTTATTATTGTAGGGTTTCAAACGGTTTTTTCTCAAAAAATTGAGCCTAAGCCCAATCCTCCCGTAGCGGTAAATGATTTTGCCCATTTGCTGGAACCGTTTCAAAAACAAGCTCTGGAACAAAAACTCGACATCTACAACGATACCACCTCTTCTGCCATTGTAATAATTACTGTTACCAGTCTTAATGGTTACGATATTCCCGAGGTTTCATTAAAATATTTAAGAGATTGGGGAATAGGAGCTAAGGGGAAAAATAATGGAGTAGTTATTTTGGTTTCCAAAGATGATCATAAAGCCCGCATAGAAACAGGTTATGGAATGGAAGGAGTTTTACCAGATATTCTGGCAAAGCAGATCATTGATGAAAGAATGATTCCCTTTTTTAAAAATGGGGATTATTATGCCGGTTTAAATAATTCTGTGGATGCCATTATGCTGGCTGCCGCGGGAGAATACAAGGCTGATCCTAATGCAAAAAAAGGAAAAGGCTCATTGCTTGGAAAAATAATTCCACTCGCAGTTATTTTCATTATCATACTTTTTCTTTTTTCAGGAGGTGGCGGAGGTGGCGGTTCTTATATGAGTCGCAAGGGTTCAAGGAACTTTTTGGGAAATTCATTGCCTTGGTTTTTATTAGGAAGCATGCTTGGCGGTGGCGGTGGAAGAGGCGCCGGTGGTGGTTTTGGAGGTGGAGGTGGATTTGGTGGAGGTGGTTTCGGAGGATTCGGCGGTGGAGGCGGTGGCGGCGGTGGCGCCAGCGGAGGATGGTAGTTCCTGATATTGAAAAGAATACAAATTCTACTTATTTGTTTGTTTACTATACAAATAATTTTTAGTGGCCTCGCCAGGAATCGAACCTGGATCTGGAGCTTCGGAAACTCTTATACTATCCATTGTACTACGGGGCCAAACCTTAAACCTTAAACCTTAAACTTTCAACAATCAACTATCAACCTTTAACTTCCAAAGGCAGCAATATTACTTCCAAATATTTTAACAGCAATGGCAATTAATATTACCCCAAAAAATTTTCGGATTACTGACAAGCCGCTAGGGCCTAATACTTTTTCTATCTTGTTAAGCAATTTTAAAACAACAAAAATGATGATGCAATTGATTAAAATTCCGAGCAGGATATTGATATCATGGTAACCCGCCTTTAAAGATATAATGGTTGTGAGAGTTCCCGATCCCGCAATCAAAGGAAACGCGATGGGAACCATGCTGCCACTTTTTGGATTATTGTCCTGTTTAAAAAAATCTACTCCAAGGATCATTTCAAGGCCGATAATAAAGATTACAACACTTCCCGCTACTGCAAATGAATGAACATCGAGACCAAGAAGATTTAAAAACTGTTCGCCAACAAATAAGAACAAAATCATCAAAGCACCGGAAGCTATCGTTGCCTGTAAAGAACGTATCTGCCCGCCCATCTTGTCTTTCAAAGTAATTAATACCGGAATTGATCCCACAATATCGATCACTGCAAAAAGTGTAAACGTGATGGTGATAGATTCTTTGAGCGATATATTTGCGAAACTAGCCATTCATTTTTTTTAGCAAATGTACTTCAGAAGTGTTACAGCCAAAAAAGTGCACTTCATCCGATTTTATTACCAATTTATTTTTGCACCTGCATTAAAATTAAAACCTTTGGTAGTAAAACCGCGGGTTACAAAATATTTTTGAACAGTGATATTTTGGAAATCAGCAAAGATGTTGAACATTTTATTGAATCGGTATTGTCCATAAAAACCTAATGTATAATATCCTTTTAATTTATACGAAGGTCCGTTGTATTGAGGTTCAAAAGCCTTGCTTACTGTTTTTAATTTAGCTGAAATAAACAAAGCTTTTGTAGCCTGCAAATTCAAAGAAAGATTCAAAACATTTTTTGGTCTTTTATATAGATTAAAAAAGGAAGTGTCCTTTCCCTGTTCTACACTGGTTATTAATTTTCCATCCACATAGGTGTAATTTAAAATTGCAGAAAATTTTTGAGTAAAATTTATTTGTGCTTCTGTTTCAATTCCATAATCCCGTTGCTTATCCGCATTAATATACTTGCTTGCATAAGTAGCCGGATCAGTATAAAAATAAAAAACATCTTTTCCATTTCTTGCAAACCCGGTTATTCTTGCATTGATTTTGTCTGAAAAAAATTGAATGCCTCCTTCAAAGCTGGCGGTCAATTCGGGTTTCAAATCTCTATTTCCATATTCAGAATATAATTGATAAATGGAAGGCACGCGATAACCGGAAGAAACATTGGCATAAATTTTATAATGCTTGTCAAAAATATAAAATGGGTTTGCAGAATAAGTAAAGTTAGATCCGTAAATATTATGGTGATTGTATCTTCCTCCCAGTTCCATGTTAAATCCTTTTTTTTGTTTGAATATCAGGGATGCATAATAACTAAACTGGCTTGTCTTTGCAGAATCTGAAGAAATTGGTAAAGAAGGAAAACCATAATCCGGTAAAAAAATATAAAGCTGACTGCTTGAATTTTGCCGGTAATCCGCGCCGGTCAAAAGCTGCAGGTGATGAGTAAGGTTTAGGCTGGTATAGATTTCTGCATAATTAGAAGCGCCGTTATATTTTCCTTTTTGGTATTTTGAATAGCCTCCAACATCAGTAGAATCATCGAAAAAAAATCTGTTGAAACGATTGTAACTGTACTGAAATCTCACAAAGCCTTTTTTCAATTTATAATCAATTACTGCTCCTGCAATCGTATTATTATTGTGATTGGTATAATCTTTATCATCCTGGAATGCGCCTGCATCAAGGTTTGCATGGTTGTTATTGTATTTTCCGAAAACTCTTACCGATGTTTTTTTGAAAGGCTTAAATCCATAATTTACCATAAAGGCATCCTGGTCAAAACCATCTTTGTCAAAATTATTTTTTCCGGTAGAATCATACGCAGATGAAAAGCCGTGGCTCTTGATCTTATTATAAGAAACAAAAAATGTTTGTCCACGGCCGTCATTGCCACTTAATGAAATTGCACCTCTATAAGTCTGGTAACTTCCTGCGGATAGATCCGCATTTAGATTGAAGGATTTATTTGCTGATTTTTTAGTGATGATATTTATCACGCCCGCCACTGCATCGGAGCCGTATAAAGTGGATTGCGACCCTTTTAAAATTTCAATTCTTTCAACATTAGCCAATGCAAAATTATTAAGATCAAACTCACTGCTGATGCCTGATGCGTCGTACAACGGAACTCCATCAAGCAAGATTAAAGTGTTGGCAGAAGAAGCGCCGCGGGTGTAAATTGTTTGGTTGGTTCCCAAATTGTTATCAGCGCCATTGATGATCATTCCCGGCTGCTCATTCAGCACTTCGCCCAAAGATTTTCCAAAACTTTTTTGCAATTGTTCTTGTGTAATTACATCAACTACTTTCCCGGTTTGTGATTGTTTTACTTCTGATTTTGTAGCGGTTACAACTACTTCATCCAATGTCTTGGTGGCCGTGTCTTGTTGGGCCTGCACATAGCTACTGAAGATTACAGCAGCCGCAATAAAAATTCCTTTTTTCATTTAATAGAAAATTTTTTTGTGACTGCTTCCGATTAAAAAGTGAAGAAATATAAATGCCTTCGGGGCTTTTACACTTCATGCCTTTCACCCGAAAGCTTTGAATTGTTTTTATGTAAACGGCAGGTCTTCTGGCTTTCCTGATTTTCAGATACCTTCCCGTTCAAAGCTTGAACAGTGGTGTGTAGATTCTGAAAATGTAATGCATTTTGTGCATCAGGATTACAGCTACGGGGATAGCTCCGGAATTAAACCGGATTCCCATTTTAATCTTCCGCTTGAGGCGGAAAAACCAATTACGATGCAAATGTAAAATCATAAACTCTAATATTCAAAAAGTAATTTTTTTAATGCCCTAATCCTTTTAGAAAATAAGAAACTAACTTATTTGTGGGTTTACTGTATAAAAATCCGTGGCAACCCGTGTAATCCGTGGCCAAGAAAGCTTCATCCCAACCCTTCTCCTTAAGAAGAAGGGCATGCGTTATAAAACCTTTTTCAAATCAAAATCAGAATCCTGATTATTTGTTGTTTTACTGAAAAAAATCCGTGCTAATCAGGGGCAAAAAATCCATGGCAACTTTACTTTTTATTAAAACTAAACGCTACTCCCGCATAATAATTTCTTCCTGGTGCGGCATTGTAATAGCGGCCCACTGCTGCATTGATATCATAGCCCAGGCTGTATTTAGTATCAAAAATATTATCGGCACCGGCAAAAAATTCAGCGCTAATTTTTTTGCTAAACCCTTTTTTGTATCCCAACCTCGCGCCTAAAAGATTGTATGAAGGCGCATAGGCAGAGTTGGCATCATTGAGTGCAATCTTATCTGAATAATTAAAAGTTACATTCAGATAAATACCTGGTTTTGAGTTGATGTCAAGGCCGGCTACAACTACGTTTGGTGCTGCACCGGGTAACCTGTTTTTTGAAAAATCATTATTCACCTGTTTAAAAGTTCCATAGTGAAAATCGTGCCACGCATAACTGCCCCAAACTTTGGCTGAATTAATAAAATGGCGCGGCATATCGACCAGTTGGTAAGAAGCATAAGTTTCCACGCCTTTTTGTTTGGTAGAACCTGCATTTACATAATAGTAAACACCATCGACACCGATACGCTGCACAATAGTGTTTTTCAAATCAAAGAAAAATCCACTTACATCAAAATAGAGTTTATTATGCAATAACGTGCCTTTAAGTCCCAATTCATAATCCGTTCCGTCTTCGGGTTGCAGATTCGTACCAAATAATCCGTCAGAGCGAAGCACTTCTGAAACAGTTGGCGGAGAAAACCCCCGGGCAACACTTGCATAGGCAGAAATATGTTTCTTTAGTTGTTTAAGAACTGCAAGCCTGGGCGCCAATTGATTTTTAAAAACTCTTTTTTGCGTAGTGGATGGCCTTGCAGAAAGATTCACATCCTGGATGGATGATTTATTTAAACTTGCTCCACCGGTTACTGACCAGCCGTGCGGTAATTCAAAATTTGCCTGCGCAAAAAATAGGTATTGCCAATTGTTTAAATTATCATCAGATAACAATGAATCTGCCACGCCCAATTTATTACCATAATCTCTTGTATTAAAAAAACCTTTTTGGACTTCCGTCCCAAAATTAAGCTGGAAGTTGGTTTGTTTGATTTTCTTTTTATATTCAAAAACGCTTCTGCCTCCAAAATGTGGTTCTTTACGAAATTCATAAACTCTGATATTAGGGTTTATGAATTCTGTGTAAGATCCATATAAGGAGGTTGTATTATGCCATTGATCATTAAATTGATATTCGTTACTAAATCCGGTAAGGAAAGTTTTTTGATAAATAGCAGCTTTGGCTTGCACAGCTCCCGGATACGGACCTGCGGCCGGTCTTGATTGTTTCGGATTCGCATTATATTGGGCCAGGTTTAATCCGCCAGGTGTTTGATAGTACAAATCGCCGTAAGACATGAAAGCATGCAATGTTTGCTTATCGCTTACTTTCAGTTGACTTTCCCATGTACCAATATCTCTTCGCATCTTTGCCTGTTGGCGGTAGCCATCGCTTGTTTGGTGAGAATAATTGAAACTATTT
>JBDTKU010000135.1:0-19394 GCA_039935135.1 Ginsengibacter sp.
CCTCCGATAAATCCCATGTCTTTTCCCAATGCTCTTGACGCATAGTCAAATGCCCCGCCCGCTTTGGGTATGGCGCATGCAAGTTCAGCATAGCTAAACGTGAAAGTAACATACATAATGATGATGAAAAATGTGGCGATAGCGAGGCCCAACGTGCCACCTTCTGCAAGGCCGAGGTTCCATCCGAAATACATGCCGGAGATAACGTAACCTACGCCCAGCCCCCAAAGCATGGTTGGTGTAAGCGTTCGTTTTAATTCAGTTGGTGAAGATGGCAATTGGATCTTTTTTATGACAGGAAAATAAAATAATCCCGATGCTAATTTATCTGTTTTTATTTGTTTACTGCAAAATAAATTACGATTCAATTTATGGAATACAGTCAGGCTCATTTCTTTTTGCGTTGACTAAATGAATTCCTCGTAAGTAAATTGCCGGCACAAGTCTATAAATCTGAGCCATGAAAAGTAATATTCCCGGGCTTTCAGGCTCTTCCCATAAATGGATCCCTTTTGGTATGACCGCCCGTTTCTACACGCCCTCCATATCTTCTTTCGAACTGATTCTTCTCCTTTATTTATTTTCCAATTTAATGTTGAATAAAGAATCATTTTTATTTCCACTCAAATTCCTCAAATGTTCCTTTGGATCGTACTCTCTTAAATGGTATAAACAATTTTTGATTATCCGAATTATTAGAAGCAAATTTTCGAGGAGCATATACATTAATGGAGAGCTTGCCGACTGAGCGTCGAACAATTCATTTAACCTTTGCATTTTCTAACTGCGGGAAATGAGGAGCTTTGAGGAATGGTATTCCTACATTTTCGTCTAATTGTAAAAGAAATCCTCTCGTCTCAGTCTGAAAAATCGTTTCAAATTTTTCATTCGTATCAATTTAGCTATTTCCATATAAAGCTACAAAATTGTGCTCTAAATTGATTTTTCCAGTAAGTTTTTTTGTTTGAGATAGGTCGGAGTGTTATTCTGCTAAAAGATTCTTTTAGGCATTTTATTTATAAATCCAGGAAAAAAAATTACTTCAGCTTATGATATTTTTCATACACTCCTAAAGCCATTATAGGAATCAATCCGAATAAGAAAATTCTTGAAAATTACATTGGGTAATAATAATCAGCTATAAATTACTATTGCTTTTTTACAGTAAATAAAAATTCAATATGCATTTCTTTCTAAAAAATCCGCCACTTCCACTACGGCCTTATTTACCTTTTCTTTATTGGTTATATTTTGCGGAAGGATGGAAACACCGTTAAAAATATTGTAATGAAGAGTCAGAAAAAATTTCTTGTATTTGAAATCCCAATCAAGTGTATCAGCGTCGTCCACCTGGTTTAAAAATTTTACTTTTAATTGTTCAGTGAGCGTTCCCGCAATAGAATAAAATTTGGAGATGCCGCAATTGTCATCTATTACTGCTTCGGTGCCGCCATATTTTGTTTTTAAATGATAACACATAGGTTTTGTTTTTAGTGGGATAGAAATAAATTTATTCTTTAAATTTTTTAGCTTTTTTTGCCGCTTTTATCGCGGCTTTATCTCCTGATAATATTCTTTCTGCACCTATGTTTTTACCATTTGTTGGGCAACCATATTTTTCATGCCTTCTAAAAATGGAACATCCTGAAAACATGTAACCGCAAACTATTAAGATTAAAAACTTTTTCATTAAATTAAAGATTCTAAGACATTCAACCAAAACATACGAAAAGTGGTTAATAAAAGTTTTTAAAAAGCGAAAGCCTTCTAAATTTTTCGAAACTAAAATTCAAACGCTATAAGGTTTTGCTTCGCTTTATTTCCCGCTGCAAACCTTATAGGTTTCTCTAAACCTTCTAAACTCTCTAAACCTTCTAAACTTTCTTTTCTTCAACTTTTATACCATCCAGCGTACATCAAATAATTAATAGCAATTCTTTCTATTTCCCCTTTTATCAATTCTTCAGAAATATCTTTTATCTTTTTTGCAGGGACACCGGCGTAAATACTTCCCGGTTCAACAATCGTATTTTCAAGAACTACAGCGCCCGCCGCAATGATACTGTTAGCGCCTATTTTAGCGTGGTCCATGATGATGGCTCCCATCCCGACCAAGACATTATTCTCTATAACGCATCCATGTACGATTGCATTGTGTCCGATACTCACATTATTTCCAATCTGGGTTTTTGATTTCAAATAAGTGCAATGAATAACAGCTCCATCCTGCACATTCACTTTATTTCCCATTCGGATGGAATTTACATCGCCACGGATCACCGCATTGAACCAAATGCTACAATCATCGCCCATTATGACATCACCGCAAAGGGTAGCGTTTGGCGCGATAAAACAGTTTTTGCCCCACGATGGATTGACACCTTTTATTTCAAATAAAAATGGCATAGAATTAAATCTTTGAATTCACCTGCTGGAATAGAGATGAAAATTGTAACGAATAAAATTTTTAGAATTAGCGCTTTAGCCAGGACTCAGGATTCACGTTATTATTTTCCTGCATCAAAATGAAATCAACTTCGCCGTTTCCATCATCATTCATACCGGCTGTGCCAATCACCTGTCCCGTTCTTACTTTATCTCCACGTTGCACATTTGCAGTAGCAAGATTGCTGTAAACTGTAAAATATTTTCCGTGTTTGATAAACACCACCTGCTTATCGTCCATATAATTTACAAGTGTGACTTCCCCTTCAAATACAGATTTCACAGAAGCCCCCACTTTTACACCGATACTTACCCCCGGATTATCATAATCTATACCACCAGGGTATTGGTTGCGGCCAAAATGGGTGATAACATATCCATCAGAAGGCCACGGCAAAGCGCCTTTGTTTTTTTCGAAACTTGCATTCAGTTCCCTATCTGCTTCGCTGCTAACCAGCACACTTCCGGAAGGAATGGACGATGTTGGTTTAGAACTGGCTGCGGATTTACTTTTTTCAGAGCGGGTGTCGGTTTTATTATTTTTTGCCGCGGCTATCAGTCGTTCTTTTTCTTTACGCGCTGCTTCTGCTCTTGCTCTTTCTATTTCACGCCGGATCATTGCTGTGATAGCATTCCTTAATTTGGCATCTTGCTTTCGCTTATCCCGAACCTGCGCCGAAAGTTCTTTTTGCCTTCCTTTCAACTTGTTCACAATGGTTGCTTTTTGCTCCTTTTGCTTCTGAAGCTTGCCCAACTCTTTGTCCTTTTCATCCAGCACATTCTTTTTTTGAACTTTCATACCAGACAATCGATCAATCTTATCTTCAAGCAAAACCTGTGTTTTTAAAATGTTCTCCGCCTGCATTTCCCGGTAGTTTCGATATGATTTCAAATAGGCGATCCGCTTGATAGCATCATTAAAATTATTGGCTGAAAAAATGAAATTAAGAAAATCGTAATTGCTCCTGTTTTTGTAAGCATACACCATGCTTTTTGCATATTCCACTTTTAATGTGTCAAGAATTCTTTTAATCTTGTTGATCTCTAATTGCGATAGGTAAATATTATCACTGAGTTTACCTATCTCACCACTTATGTTGTGAATTACATTATCCTGAAGGTTAAGTTTTTTATTGATCAGGCTAAGCTGGCCCACGTTTACTTTAGTTGTCTTCTGGGTTTCGATAAGCGCTTTTTCAGTAGCCTGGATTTCTTTCTTTAATTGCTCCCGCTGTTTCTCCAGTTGATCTTTGGTAAGCTCCTGCGCTGAAACAGCAAAAGCGATCAAAAAAAATAAAAGGGTTGATATAATTTTCTTAGGCATGCACGCAAATTTTTTAAACTGGTATTGGTCAATATCTATGCAAGCTGCAATAGGTTTGAAAGTAACAATTATTTTGTTTTATAATTATGTGGAATGGCAAAAGGGAATGATAATTCCTTGTTAAACTCATATTGTTTAAATTGTATTGACACATCCACTTTCGATTTTTCTGATACATTTATTTCTCTATCTGTTGCAAAATCAAATCCCACATTTTTTTCATAGCCTCCATACAACAATGCAGCAGTACGGTTTTGGCTAACGTCCCTATCGTCCAGCTTTATCCGTTCCAAATGATTATTTCCTGTAGAAAGTGTGATCAGATTTTTAAAATAAATCCCCACTGTTCCGATCAAAATGTTATTTTCTGTTTGACGATAAGACACGATACTATCGCCCACATAAACAGGATTCCCAATAAGTATTTTCTGCAACAAACTAAAATCCATCGGAATATGCGCAAAGCTTTCAAGGTAGCCGAAAGGATGGCGTTCAACCGTCTTATCAAGTTTGTTTAGCATGATCAGCGTATCAGGTGTAATGTAAATTCGGAAGGCTTCAATTCCCAGGAAAGTTGCACTTATGGATACCCATATAACACTATCCTTCTTCAAACGGAGAAAAGCATTGAAGTCTGGTTGTTTGCCATTGTGGTCTTCATACTGAATTTTAGCTTTGGCAGAAAAAGTCTGAAAATCAATTTTATTCTTATTCAAAGCAAGAAGGGCCTCTTCCGCTGCAGATTTTTCAGAAGAACTATCTTTAAAAATCACAGGATCCTTTATAACTGAAGTATCTTTTTTGCTGATGGCAGTTTGCAGGCTTTTCGTAGAATTACAACCCAATGCGGTAAACAAAAAAACTATTCCAATAAAAATAATGTTCCAGTTTTTCATCCAAACGATTTTAAAATTAAATTTTCCCTGTATGTCCAAAACCACCTTCTCCCCTCGTTGTTGACTGTAGCTGACCCACAGTTTCCAAAATAGCCTTTTCAACTTTAGCCACCACCATTTGTGCTATCCTGTCACCGGAGTGGATGGTGTGTGATTCAGATGATAAATTTATGAGAATGATTTTTATTTCTCCGCGATAGTCACTGTCAACAGTTCCGGGAGAATTCAGACAAGTGATCCCATGTTTAATCGCCATTCCGCTCCTGGGTCTCACCTGCACTTCATAGCTTTCGGGGATTTCGAGAAAAAGCCCTGTTGGAATCATTCTTCTTTCCATCGGTTGCAAAATAATCGGTTCGGGCAACCAGGCTCTGAGATCAAGCCCGGCTGAGCCTTCAGTAGCATATTCCGGAATTGGATTGTCAGAAGTGTTTACGATTTTAATTTCCACATGATGCATGCTTACAAAGATAAGGATGACTGAAAGGAGGAGGAAAAATAAATTGAAAGTTTAAAATATATTAGATCGATGTTAACAAGACCGTCGCGTAAGCAGCAATTCCTTCTTCCCGACCAACGAATCCCATCCTCTCTGAAGTGGTGGCTTTTATGGAAACCTGGTTCTCCTTTATCTCAAGAATTTCTGCGATCACCATTTGCATTTCGTGGGAATAGGGTTTTATTTTAGGCAACTCAAGGCAAACCGTTGAATCTATATTTCCAAGCCGATACCCCGCTTTCTTAATCAATTCATTTGATCTTTTCAATAATATCTTACTGTCAATATTCTTATATGCGGAGTCTGTATCAGGGAAATGAATTCCAATATCTCCCAAACAGGCAGCTCCAAGCATTGCATCACAAATGGCGTGTAACAAAACATCCGCATCACTATGGCCAACCGCGCCCTTATGATGTTCCAGCTTTACGCCACCAATCCATAAATCCCGACCCTCTTCCAGGCGGTGAAAGTCAATTCCATAACCAATTCTGAAAGGCACATTTAGGTTCATGATTTATTTTTTAGATAGAAAATAAGATTCTTTGTTATTTATGGGTTTACTATAAAAGTGGATCATATTACAACAAAAACGCCCCAAAAATAGGGGCGTATGCTTATAATATTAAAATAAAAATTTAATAATTGGCAGATTCCTGTGATCCCAAATTAAACAGAATGCTAAACCGCAAGGTATTTGACAAAGGATTTCGGTTCACCCCATTTCCCGAAGGGATCAAATAAGAAAAGTTCAGTCCAAATACATTGTAATTTAATCCCGCTCCAACCGTAAAATATTGCCTGTCGCCTTTAGTTGGATTTTCATAAAAATAACCAAGCCTTAAAGAAAACTGATCGTTGTAAGTATATTCACCTCCCACAGAAATTTGGAATTCTTTTATTTCCTCGCTAAAGCCTCCGGGCGCATCTCCAAAAGAACTAAACCAACTTCCTACCACTCCTTTATTGTGATAGTTCACCAGCCCGGAAGAATCGCCGATTGCGGGTGGCGTAGGCACCAGTAACTTGTTTATGTCAAGGCCAAAAGTAACCTTGCTTGTTTCATCCACCACATTTACATAAGCCACCCCCAGTCCAAGATTAGCTGGTATGAAATCTTTTTCAGAAGCGTCATTGGTATAAGATATTTTTGAACCCAAGTTTGAAATAGCAACGCCCCAGTTAAAACCTGAAACGGTTCCGCCTTCTGATCCGTCGTTAAATAAAGACAAATCTCCCGCAACCGCTGTTCCTGTTTTATAGGTAGAACCACTGGCAGATTGGCCACTGGCAAGATTAGAATTAATATATCTTAATGAAATGCCCAAACCAAGCCTGTCTGAGAGTTTTCGCGAGTATCCTGCATCTACTGCAAATTCACGGGGCCTGTAGGTTTGAAGATCATTTCCACGATTATCGGTAAACTGGATATTGCCCAAGCTGAAATAACGGACAGACCCGGAGATAGCCTGTAATTCATCAATTTGATGATAGCCGGCAGCAGAAACCAGGTACACGTCATTCAGATCAAGGCCTTTTAACCAAGGCGTATAAGTTAACGCAATTGCTGATTTATCTTTTGCAAAAGGTATTTTGGAAAGATTCCAGAATATCGAATTGGCATCAGGAATAGTAGCAATACCAACGTCGCCCATACCGCCCGAACGCGCATCGGGTGAAATTCTAAGAAAGGGAACAGCAGTAGTTACTACATTTATCGGATTTGAAGATTGTGCATTTACAGATACAGTCGCTCCAATCAGCATTATAATTGCAGTCAACTTTAAGAGGAATCTTTTCATGTGAATTTTAAATGTACTGGTTAGGTAGAGTTCTCTTATAATAATCGGGGTTGAAGTTTGTAAAAATAATTTTTTTTTTCTAACAGCCAATTAATATTTAGATATCATGGCATGGCTGGCAATGCACAATGAACGCCTCCAAGTAGTATTTATTGCATTTAATTCAACTGTAAATATAGATTTATGACAAACCTGGATGATAATAGTAATTTTAAATTGTGCCCGAAAATAAATAATAAAAGAGGGCTATTTGTGAAGACATTGCAAAAATCTCAATAACGTCGTATTTTAAGTTCGTTGATAAATCAAAACCAAATAAAGTAATTATATTCGCATTGGAAAAATAGCGCTTTCACAATAAGAATCAAACCCTTTCGTTATTTAATCTGCAAAACGAATATTACATGTCAAAATCATTAACCGCCGGGAAACTTACCCTTATAGTACTGGCAGCCCTTGCAGCTTTACCATCGTGTAAAAACGGAGGTGTCTTCGGCAAAAAGCAGCATCAACAATCCGCCGTTACGGGTTGGAATTACGACGATAAAAACTTCGGAAATTTCCACGTATTAAAAGCAAACGAGCAGAAAACCGGCCCGGGACTTGTTTTTGTCCAGGGTGGAACATTTGTAATGGGCGCTAAAGAAGAAGATGTAATGGGAGACTGGAATAATGTTCCCCGGAGAGTAAGCGTAAATTCATTTTATATTGACCAGACAGAAGTAGCCAATGTACACTACCGCGAATATCTTTATTGGCTTTCAAATGTTTTTGATGGTGATACCACTATTATGAGGATGGCTCTTCCCGATACTTTAGTTTGGAGAAGCGAACTCGCTTATAATGAACCTTACGTTGAATATTATTTCCGTTATCCGGCCTATAATTATTATCCGGTGGTTGGTGTGACCTGGGAACAGGCTCATGATTTCTGCATCTGGAGAACAGACAGGGTAAATGAAAAATTATTATTAGATAAAGGATATTTAAATAAAAGAGAACCATTGGCTGCTATGAAAGGTGGCGAAGGCGAAGAAACTTTTAACACCAACACTTATATTATGAACCCTGAGTTGATCAATAATAAATCAGCTCCTAAGAAAGGTGCATTGAAGGATGTAAGTGGCAGGCCTAGAAAAGTGGTAACGTTGGAAGATGGAATTCTTTTACCCGGATATCGCTTGCCTACTGAAGCAGAATGGGAATATGCGGCTTATGGTCTTATTTCTCAAAACCCTAAGCCACGCACCAAAGAAAAAAATCATGGTGAAGAAGTTATTTCTAACCAGCAGGTTTATTCATGGAGCAAAAATGTAAACGGCCTTCGTGATAATCGTCGCGGTAGCTGGCAGGGAGAATTCTTAGCCAACTTTAAAAGAGGAAGTGGAGACGTGATGGGAGTTGCAGGTGGTTTAAATGACCGTGCCGCCATCCCGGGGCCGGTAAATTCATTTTATCCAAATGGTTATGGATTATATAACATGAGTGGAAATGTGAGCGAGTGGGTAGCAGATGTGTATCGCCCGATGACTTCACAGGATGCAGATGATATCAATCCTTTCCGTGGAAATAAATTTACCAGGTTTTATAAAGATGAAAATGGTGAATATGTGAGGGATACTTTAGGCAGATTGAAAAAAGAAGTAGTTCCTGATTCTGTTGCTGCTCAACGCCGCAATTATCAGAAAGGAGATGTAATCAACTTTTTGGATGGTGACTCAATTTCAAATGTTACTTATGGTTACGGAGTTACTACTTTAATAAGTGATAAATCACGTGTAATAAAAGGTGGAAGCTGGAATGACATGCCTTATTGGTTATCGCCAGGTGCCCGTCGGTATATGTCACAGGATGAATCAAGCAGCACTGTTGGTTTCCGCTGTGCGATGACCAGGCTTGGAAGCCCTGAAGGAAACGGATTTAAAGAAGGGAACATCTTTGGAACAAGAAAACAAAACAGTCGTAAAAAATATTAATATTTGTTGGTTTACTGGCAAAAGCCTCTTATTGAAAGATAAGAGGTTTTTTATTTTCACCGCCTACCTTCAACTTTTATAAATTTGCTTTTCAAAAAAAATTCAGAAAAATACATGTTTGAATTTCATGCCGATAGAAAAAGATATTTCGATATACAACAATTAAATTCAGAAAAATACCTGCTCCCTTTTATCGAATCCAATTTTACGATTAAGGAGGGAATGCGCGTATTAGAAATAGGCTGTGGAGAAGGTGGTGTATTAAAACCTTTTCTTGATCAAGGCGCCATTTGTGTGGGAGTTGAATTTGACAAAACAAGAATCGAAAATGGAGAAAAATGGCTTTCGGAAGACATTGAAAAAAGCAAGTTGTCATTTGTAATAAAAGATATTTTTGATACAAGTGTTGAAAGCCTCGGCGGAAAATTTGATATCATCATTCTGAAGGATGTAATAGAACACATTCATGATCAAACGAAATTATTGACACGATTAAAAGATTTTTTAAATAATGATGGAATTATATTTTTTGGATTCCCGCCATGGCAAATGCCTTTTGGAGGGCACCAGCAATTGAGTCAGAGTTCATTATCCAAAGTTCCTTACTTTCATTTATTTCCCCGTGCCGTTTATAAAGGCCTCTTAAAATTGTTCAAAGAAAAAGACCATGTTGTTAATGATTTACTGGAAATAAAAGACACCGGAATATCAATAGAGCGATTTGAAAAAATAGTAAAAAAAACAAACTATAAAGTGGTTGACAGAATCCATTATCTCTTTAATCCCATTTATGAATACAAGTTCAATATAAAACCGAAAAAACAAAACAAATTAGTAAGTAAAATTCCGTATGTAAGAGATTATTTTACCACCTGTGTTTACTACATTATAAAATCTGCAAATTAGTGCCTCATCCTGTTAATTTATTCTTACTCCTATAAAGTCAAAGCCTTTCCGGCTTTATATTTGTGAACTTGCAGCAAACCCAAATAAATAGAAATTATTTACTTCTATCCCTCTAAAAATTAAAAATGGTATGGTGAAAAAAATTATAAAAATCTCAGGAATTGTCCTTCTTTCCCTGATCATAATAGCTTTCTTACTTCCTCTTCTTTTCAAAGGAAAGATCATGGAAATTGCAAAGAAAGAGATCAACAAAAATATAAACGCAAATGTTGATTTTAAAGACGTGGATATTTCCCTGTTCAGGCATTTTCCGCATGTTGCTGTAGGGCTGGAGAATTTGCAGGTGATTGGTACCGGGGATTTCTCGAAAGACACCTTGATTTCATCCAAACAAATTGATATTGCGTTGAATTTTATGAGCCTTTTCGGAAACTCCGAAATGAAAATTTATTCTATCACGGTTGATAAACCCCGCATTCATGCTATCGTAAATAAAGACGGAAAATCTAATTGGGATATTACAAAACCTGACACAACTGCAACCCAGGAAAAAGAAAGTGAATTTAAACTTTCTCTTAAAAAATATACCATCAATGACGCATATATAAGTTACGTGGATATTCCTGCAAATATGAGCAGCGAAATATTCCATCTTGATCATTCAGGCAGTGGTGATTTTGCCTCTGACCTGTTTACCTTAAAAACAAAAACATCGGCAGAATCTGTTTCCTTTACTTATGCTAATATTCCTTACCTCGTCAATGCCAAAACCTCACTGGATGCGGACATACAAGTGGATAATAAAAATGATAAATACACTTTCAAGACTGATGATATCGAATTGAATGATTTAAAACTTTCTACTGAAGGATATTTCCAGTTCGTAAATGACAGCACTTATGGAATGGATATAAAATTTAATGCACCATCAACTGAGTTTAGAACTTTGCTATCATTGGTTCCTGCCATTTATAATAATGATTTCGCAAAAATCAAAACCAGTGGTAAAGCGGTGTTTAACGGATTTGTAAGAGGTGAATACAATCCTGTGAAAATACCAGCGTACAATATTAACCTCAATGTTGAAAATGGGTTTTTTCAATATCCGGATTTGCCGCAACCTGTTAAAAATATTGTTTTAGCAGTAAAAGTGGATAATCCTGATGGCATCACGGACCATACCGTAGTAGATATTTCAAAGGGACATATCGAATTTGGAAACGATCCTTTTGACTTCACTTTGCTACTAAAAAATCCTGTTACGGTACATTATATTGAAGCTGCTGTAAAGGGTAAACTGAATCTTGCCCAGGTAACAAAATTTGTAAAACTCACCGGTAATACTAAACTTTCAGGTCTCCTTGATGCGGATGCTTCTGCCAAAGGAAATTTAGCCGTTATCACCCAACAAAAGCCGGGTCCTTTTACCGCAAATGGTTTTATTAATATTACAGGACTTAACTATTCTTCTAACGATTTTCCCCAACCAATTACTAATAGTAATCTCCAGATTAAATTTGAAAATCCTGATGGAGTTGCGGATCATACCGTAATCCAGATCCCTTCTGCTCACTTACAAATTGGTAGCAATCCTATTGATTTTAATGTAATAATAAAAAATCCTGCTACCGTACTTTCTTTTGATGGTGCGGCAAAGGGAAAATTCAATCTTGCTACCGTGAACCAGTTTACTACACTGGAACCAAGCACCCAATTATCAGGAATGCTTTCTGCAGATATTGCTTTTAAAGGCAACAAGGCTGCTATTGATAAAGAGGAATATGAAAAGGTCAATACTTCCGGGACTTTCAATGTTTCGGACGTAAACTATGTGAGCAAAGATTATCCGGGCGGCGTAAAAGTTTCGAATGCCGCATTTACTTTTAATCCAAAAAACATTACGCTCAATTCATTAAAAGCCCAATATCTTACATCAAATATAACCGCCAAAGGTTCGATAGATAATGCCATTGGCTATGCGCTGAAAGACGAGCCGATTGCAGGAAATTTAAATGTTCATGCAGATAAATTAAACCTGAATGACTTTATGGGAACTGATACGGCTACCACTGATAATGCAGCCACTGAACCTTTTGTGGTTCCTCAAAATGTGTCATTCACTTTAAATGCAGGCGTAGATAAACTGACTTACGACAAAACTAATTACGACAATGTAAAAGGAACAGTGGTGATCAAAGACCAAACGGTAGATTTAAGAAATCTGCAAATGAGTGCGCTGGGTGGAACCATTGGCCTGAACGGGCTTTATTCAACTAAAAGCGACAAAAAACACCCGGACATTTCTTTGGCTTATGATGTAAAAAATCTGGACGCCGAAAAAACTTTCTACGCGTTCAACACGGTTCAAAAATTAATGCCAATCGGTAAATTTATATCCGGGGTAATCAATTCGCAATTAACAATGACCGGAAGATTAGGAAGCAACATGATGCCTGATCTAACGACACTTACAGGCAAGGGCGATGTATTATTGCTGAACGGATTCCTGAAAAAATTTGCACCGGTAGAAAAATTAGCACAAACTTTAAATATTTCTGAGCTAAGCAGCTTTGTGCTCAAAGACGTCAAAAGCTATTTTGATTTTGCAAATGGAAAAGTGCTTGTTAAACCATTTCATCTAAAAGTAAAAGATATTAATATGGAAATAGGCGGAGTGCATGGCCTGGACCAATCTATTGATTATGTTATTGGAATGAAATTCCCCAGGAGTTTAATGGGAGCACAAGGAAATGCGCTGGTCAACAATCTCGCACAACAGGCCTCTTCCAAAGGAATACCCATCAAGGTGAGTGATTCAATTAACCTGAGCATAAATATGGAAGGTTCAATAACGAACCCTATTATCAAAACAAACCTTAAAGAATCTGCCGGAAGTGTGGCTGCGGAGATGAAACAACAGGCAACTGAATTTGTGAAAAGTCAAATCGACAGCACAAAAAACACCGTTAGGGATTCTGCAAGTGCCATCAAAAATCAAGTGGTTAGAGATTTGAAAGAAGATATTACGAAACAATTATTGGGAGGCAAAAAAGACAGCGCTTCCACATCGGAAAAACCATTAGAGAATGCAAAGAAAAATGCAGAAAATACTATAAAGAATACATTTAATAACTTGCTCAAAAAGAAAGACAAATCAGAAAAGAAATAAGAAATATTTAGTGTTGATAAAGAAATTCCTCTTTAAAAATTAAAGAGGAATTTTTATTTATTGTAAAACTTATTTCTGCAAATAAAATTAAAATTCCGTTGCTCCTTCCACCAGCACAGAAGCTTTATTGTCCATGACTTCTACAAAGCCTCCCTGGATATTATATTGAGAAGTAGTATTCTTATCTTTAAGAATTTTAAGCTTTCCTTCTTTTAATGCGCTAACAATTGGTGCATGCTTATCAAGCACTTCAAACATGCCGCTAATACCCGGAAGTTGTACTCCGTAAACTTCTCCACTAAAGATATTTTTTTCAGGCGTTAAAATTTCTAATGTCATAATTTAATGTGCTAATATGCTAATGTGCTAATATGCTAATGTGCTAATATGCTAATGTGCTAATGTGAGTGCCATTAATTGGCTCAGTAACAAATCAGGAAATTAGCTAATTAAGAATTGGCAGCTTCCATCATTTTTTTACCTTTCGCAATTGCGTCATCCAAATTTCCAACCAGGTTAAAAGCTGCTTCAGGGTATTCATCCACTTCGCCATCCATAATTGCATTGAATCCGCGAATGGTGTCTTCGATAGAAACCAGTACACCTTTTAAACCGGTAAACTGCTCAGCCACATGAAAGGGTTGAGAAAGGAAACGTTGTACTCTTCGTGCACGGCTAACCGTTAGTTTGTCCTCGTCGCTCAATTCATCCAATCCAAGAATAGCAATAATATCCTGTAGTTCTTTATATCGTTGTAAAGTTCGCTTCACACGGTTGGCACAATCATAATGTTCATCCCCAACAATCGCGGGAGATAAAATTCTTGAGGTAGAATCCAGAGGGTCAACTGCAGGATAAATCCCCAAATCCGCAATCTTTCTGCTCAATACGGTTGTTGCATCCAAATGCGCAAAAGTAGTTGCCGGTGCGGGATCCGTCAAGTCATCCGCAGGAACATACACCGCCTGAACCGATGTGATAGACCCATTTCTTGTTGAAGTAATTCTTTCCTGCATCAATCCCATTTCTGTCGCCAATGTGGGCTGATAACCTACCGCTGAAGGCATCCTTCCGAGCAATGCAGAAACCTCTGAACCAGCCTGCGTAAAACGGAATATATTATCTACGAAAAACAAAATGTCTTTTCCTTTTCCGGTTCCATCGCCATCACGAAAATATTCCGCAACGGTTAATCCACTCAAAGCCACACGAGCTCTTGCTCCCGGCGGTTCATTCATTTGACCGAATACGAAGGTTGCTTTTGAATCTTTTAAATCTTCCATGTTCACCGTATCCAGATCCCAGCCTCCTTCCTCCATACTATGAATAAATTTATCACCATATTTCATAATTCCGGCTTCAATCATTTCACGCAACAGGTCATTTCCCTCACGAGTCCTCTCTCCTACTCCGGCAAATACGGACAATCCACTATACGCTTTCGCGATGTTATTAATTAATTCCTGGATCAAAACTGTTTTACCCACACCGGCACCACCAAACAAACCAATCTTACCACCTTTTGCATAAGGCTCAATCAGATCAATTACTTTAATCCCGGTAAACAAAACCTCAGTTGCTGTACTTAAATTTTCAAACAATGGAGGTTTATTATGAATCGGGCGGCCATTCTTCTTGCTTACCTGTGGCAAACCGTCAATCGCATCACCGGTTACATTGAACAAGCGGCCATTTATTTCTTCGCCCACAGGCATTAATATTGGCGAACCGGTATCAACCACGTCAATGCCACGCTTCAGTCCTTCAGTACCATCCATTGCTATACAACGAACACTGTCTTCGCCCAAATGTTGTTGAACTTCCAAAACCAGTTTAGTCCCATCATCTTTAGTAAGTTCCAGTGCGTTGAGTATTTGAGGAAGTTTGTTATCATTTGTAAAATGCACGTCCACAACCGCTCCGATTATCTGTATAATTTTTCCGGTATTTGCCATATAATTTTTATTAAAAAAGCTTGTATTTCAATTTGGCGGCAAAGGTAAGGGATACTGTTAAAACAGACAACATTGATGAAAGATAATTTTTAATCATAAACGCTCTTTTTTGCTCACGGAATAAACCTTCTCATTCCATTGACGGCAGTATTTATTTGGGTTACTCCAATCTATCTTTCACTAAAATAAAAATCTCTGTTTTTTGTTCGTTTACTGTTTCAACCCAAAAACAGTCGTATTTTCACGATAAAATCTTCCTGTTTTCATGAAAAAGATTCCATTTCTTTGGTTGATATCAGTTACAATATTTTTATCTGCTTCAGCACAAAACAATGATTCCGCCAGAATCACATTACCCAACGGCTGGAGCCTTTCGCCCGCCGGACATGGTTATTTATTGGGCGACCTTCCCCTTAACATGGCCGTAAGCAACTCAAAAAAACTGCTTGCTGTCACCAACAATGGTTATGGTAAACAAACAATTCAACTGATAAATACCTCTTCTGAAAAAATAGTTGATAATGTAACGATCGGGAAAAGTTGGGTTGGATTAAAATTTAGTGACAAGGAAAAATATTTGTACGCCTCCGGCGGAAATGATAATTGGATCATTAAATACGAAATCATAAATAACAAACTTTTACCGAAGGATACTTTAGTGCTGGGTAAAAAATGGCCCGAAAAAATTTCACCTGCAGGATTGGATATTGATGACAAAAGAAATTTATTGTATGTGGTTACCAAAGAAAATAATTCGCTCTACATTTTAAATCTGAAAACAAAAAAAGTAATTGGAAAATATCAATTGGGTGGCGAAGGATACACCTGTTTATTATCGCCTGATAAAAAAGAACTATACATCAGTTGCTGGGGATGCGATAAATTGATGGTGTTCAATACCCTTTCAAGAACTATTTCCAGACAAATAAATGTAGGCGACAACCCCAACGATATCTGCCTTACCAAAAACGGTAAATATTTATTTGTTGCCAACTCCAACGATAATTCCGTTTCCGTAATTGATACCCATTCAAAAAAAGTAATTGAGACATTGACCTCATCGCTTTATCCCAATGCGCCACAGGGTTCTACAACAAATGGATTGGCGCTTAGCCCCGACGAAAAAACTTTATATATTGCTAATGCTGATAATAATTGTCTCACTCTATTCGATGTTTCAAATCCGGGCAAAAGTATTTCAATGGGCTTTATTCCTACCGGCTGGTATCCCACCTGTGTTAAAGTAATTGGTGATAAAATCTTTGTTACCAACGGAAAAGGAGTTTCTTCTTTTCCCAATCCTAATGGGCCTGGGCCGACTTATGTAAAAGAAAAAGTTACTTACCAAAAAGGCATCACGGATACAGTTGCCCCAAAACACAATCAGTATATAGCCGGATTATTTATCGGTACAATGAGTATCATAAACGTGCCCGACAAAAAGCAACTTGGTATTTATTCCAAAAAAGTATATGCCAACACTCCTTACACTAAAGCAAAAGAAACCGAGGCTCAGGGCCAGGAAGGTAATCCAATACCACGTTCGCTGAAAGATACTTCGCCGATAAAATATGTGTTTTATATCGTAAAAGAAAACCGCACTTACGACCAGGTGCTGGGCGATGTTAAGGAAGGTAACGGAGATACCAGTCTTGTTTTATTTGGGAAAAATATTACGCCTAATCAACATAAAATTGTTAGCGACTTTGTGTTACTTGATAACTTTTATGTTGATGCGGAAGTAAGCGCTGACGGGCACAATTGGAGCCTGGGTGCCTATGCAACCGATTACCTTGAAAAAACATGGCCCACCAGTTACGGTGGCCGCGGTGGCATTTATGATGCGGAAGGCAATCGTGCAATCGCTAATAATAAAAATGGATTTCTTTGGAATGATTGTGAGCGTGCAGGAATAAGCTATCGCACTTATGGCGAGTTTGCTGATAACTACAAACCAAATATTCCAGTTTTAAAAAATCATTTATGCAATTATTATACAGGTTGGAATTTGGATGTTCGGGATACAGTAAGATTTAGCCAATGGAAAAGAGACTTCGACTCACTGGTAAGTATCAATGCTTTGCCTCGTTTAAATACGTTGCGTTTCCCGAACGATCATACCTCGGGAATGAGAAAAGGCCAGCCTACGCCTTTTGCTTATGCTGCGGATAATGACCTTGCTGTTGGAATGTTTTTGGATCATTTAAGCAAGAGCCCCGTTTGGAAAGAAAGCGTTGTTTTTATTGTTGAAGACGATGCGCAAAATGGCCCTGACCATGTAGATGCCCACCGAAGCCCCGTTTACCTTGCCGGGCCTCATGTAAAAAGAAATTTCGTGGATCACACTTCATATACTACGTCAGGGATTTTAAGAACCATCGAATTGATATTGGATATTCCGCCTATGAGCCAATATGATGCCGCCGCCACTCCGTTGTGGCGTTGCTTCACTTCTAACGCAGACTTTGAGGCATTTGACCATTTACCCGAAATTGTTGATTTGAATGATAAGAATATAGTGGTAGATAAATTATCAAAACAAAGCGATGCCTTCAATTTTTCTAAAGAAGACGAAGTGCCGGATGGGGCATTTAACGAAGTCCTTTGGAAAGGGATAAAAGGAATTAATAGCCCTTTGCCTTCTCCAAAAAGAGCCGCTTTTATTATCCCTATAAAAAAAGATGATGACGATGACTAATATGAAATAAGAATTCTTAATATTAGTTCCCTGCCCGACTGAAACAGGCGGAGTTTACTGCAACCAAAACCTAAAAGCTAAAACAGCTTTTGGAAATTGTTCATCAACGATTTCTAAAAAATATACTTCCCGACTTAAAATATTTACCGAAGACAGGTAGTCGCTGAAACTCTTTTCGTTCCACATTCAATACAAACCAAACATATAGGATCAAAAGCAGTGTGGCAGAAATTAGGTTGACAAAATTTGCCTTAAAGAAATAGGTGATGCCTTCATGAATAAAAAATAAAAGGACAACAATGACGATGTAGATTAATAATTTTTTCCAGGCATAAGGAATGGGATAATCTTTTTGACCCCATAAAAAAGAAAATACCATCATGCTGAAATAGCATAAAAAAGTAGCCCAGGCGCAAGCCATATAACCGTAATAAGGTATAAAAATAAAATTGATTAATAACGTAAGTGCTGCCCCAAAAAGCGTGATATATGCACCCGCAATTGTTTTGTGAGTAAGTTTATACCAGATAGAAAGATTATAATAAATGCCAAGGAACATATTGGCTAAAAGCAATATGGGTACAACTTTTAGGCCTGTCCAATAAATTTTTAGCTTTTCAGGATCAGTGCTTAAAAAATATTTCCAGATATCAATATACAAAGCCACCACCAGAAACATTGTGGTAATGGTTATTACAAAAAACTTCATCACCCGTGCATACACTTTCTGAGGATTTTGACCTTCGGCCTGTTTAAAAAAGAAAGGTTCTGCTCCCATTCTAAATGCCTGGATAAACAAAGTAATCAGGATAGATAATTTGTAACATGCAGAATAAATAGCCACCTGGTCTTTTGCTGCTGTAATATTTGTTACAGGCGCCAGCCACGAAAGCATAATTCGATCAAAAGTTTCATTAATCATTCCACCGAATCCCGCAATAATTAAAGGCATCGAATATATCATCATTGCCACCCAAACCTTTTTATTGAATTTGAATTCAAAAGATAAAAATTCTTTGTGTAAAAAGATTAATGCAGAAAAAGAAGCGATCAAATTAGCTATAATAATATAACCAACTCCATAATTAGGGTTGTAAAATGTAGCAAAAAAGCCGTTTGGATTTTCTGCAGCCAAACGCGGACAAACAGACAATAAAAAATAAGTTACCAATATTTGTAAAACAACAGTTGAGATTCGTATTAGTGCATATTTTCTTGGTCTTTGATCCAATCTCAACTTCGCAAAAGGCAAAGTGCATAAAGTATCGAAAGCAATTATAAGCGCGGCATATAAAATAAATTCAGGATTATTGTCGAGCCGTAATAAATGTGCAATAGAAGATTTGAAAAAAATTAAAATTGCAGTGAGAAAAAAAGTACTGCATAAAATAGAAATGAGAGAAGTATTGTAAATGGATTTTGAATCATTCTCTTTTGTTGCAAATCTAAAAAAAGCAGTTTCAATACCATAAGTAAAAATCACATTTAAAAAAGGAATGGCTGCATACATCAGGCTCATATCGCCATATTTCGCAACAGATAATTTGGTAGTAAAATAGGGCGTAAGCAGGTAGAATAGAAAACGCGCAGCAATAGAGCTTACGCCATACCAAATTGTCTGTCCTGCTAATTTTTTTATGCTGCTCAAAAAACGTCTGGTTTAAAAATGGACAAATTTAGTCGTATAAAATTTAAAATAGAAATTGGCAATATTTGTTTGTTTA
>JBDTKU010000136.1:0-5069 GCA_039935135.1 Ginsengibacter sp.
AAAAGAAGATGAACTCAAAAGCTGATATCATTTTGGATGCCAAAGGAAATTATATCAGCCCGGGGTTTATAGACATTCATATCCACGGAGGGGGCGGAAGCGATTTTATGGATGGCACCGTTAAAGATTTTCTTAACATAGCCGAAACACATTTACAATATGGAACTACCTCACTTGTCCCCACAACGCTCACCGCAGAGAAAGAAGACCTGCTGCATACTTTAGAAATTTATAAAAAAGCAAATGCTAAGAATAAAGCCGGCGCGCAGTTTATGGGCATGCACATTGAAGGGCCCTATTTTGCTATGAGCCAGAGAGGTGCGCAGGATCCCCGTTACATTCGTAAGCCTGAAAAAAAAGAATATACAGAAATTGTTGAAAAGGCTGGAGGTATTATAGCAAGATGGAGCGCGGCTCCGGAAATAGAAGGCGCTATGGAATTTGGCCGTTATTTACAAACTCATAACATTTTGCCGGCGATAGCTCACACCGATGCGGTGTATGATGATGTGGTAAACGCTTTTGAAAATGGATACACATTGGCTACTCATTTTTATTCCGGTATGTCCGGTGTTAGCAGGAGAAATGCGTTCCGGTTTGCAGGAGTGATAGAAAGTGTTTATTTGATGGATGAAATAGATGTGGAGATCATTGCAGATGGCGTTCATCTGCCCGCGCCCTTATTAAAATTAATTTATAAAGTAAAAGGTGTTGGCAGAATTGCATTGATTACGGATGCCATGAGAGCCGCAGGGATGGGGCCGGGAGAAAGTATCCTGGGTTCTAAAAAGAATGGGTTGAAAGTAATTGTTGAAGATGGAGTAGCCAAATTGCCCAATCGTACTTCCTTTGCCGGAAGCGTGGCTACTACAGACAGGCTCGTAAGAACGATGATAAATATCGCGGGAATTTCTTTGATTGAAGCCATTAGAATGATGACTTTATCTCCTGCAAGAATCATGAAAATGCATAAGCAAAAAGGATCTATTGCAGTAGGAAAGGATGCGGACATTGTGATTTTTGATGAGGATATTAATATCCAATCTGCAATGATCGGGGGAGAAATATTATACAATAAAGTTTAATGGTTCAGAACTCTTAATTTCTTTTGATGGCTTTCTCCAATGGCATTTAACCAACACTTTTGAAGGAGAAAACAAAAATGTTGGTTATTTCTTCGTTTACTGTTGATAAAATCCTTTTCCATATTATTGCTTTAATAAATTAAATTCAGAAATATCACACTTAGAATCCGGAAATCGCAAAATGAACCATACCGCTGGTTTACATATTGAAAAGGAAATACTTCCTTTATTTGATTACACTTTCAATTTGTATTCAGGTAAGGCTGTTCGCGGGTTGGTAACTGAGCCGCCGGAAAAGATGGAAGATATTCTGCAACGCCAGCAAATACTGAAAGGATATCTTGCCAATTATGATGCCTGGAAGGAATATTCTTTTTCGCGTTTTAATTTATCAGAGATATACGACTTCTTCGAAACGTTTGGCGCGGGCAATTTTTTTGCCGGCAGCTTGAAATGGAAACTTAGGTTTTCAGAGAAGGAAAGAAACCAACGAAAAGGCAGGCTGATATTGCTTGTCAGGCTTTTTAGTAAAATCCATGCGGATTATATCAGCAGGCTTGATACAAAGCTTTTCCCGCCGGAATATGCATCCGAACTGGATGGGCTCAATCAGTTTTTTATAGATTTTAATCTGCCGTATTATGAAAAGATTTTTGAAAAAAAGAAAACAATAAAGGTGGCTCAGATGGTAGAACTTATGGGCATCATAACTGAAAAAGTGACTAACGGACAGGCGCAGACTTTTTGGAACCGCTGGTTTCTTTTTGAAGCCTATCTTTCTGTTAGCAAAGGCATCAAAGAACATGGATTTGTTTTTCCTTCTTTTGAAACCTCAACATTTTCTATACAAGGCCTATATCATCCGCTGTTGAAAAACCCGGTAAGCAATGATATTACGGCTACCCGGAATGTAATGCTTTTGACAGGACCTAATATGTCAGGAAAATCAACTTTGCTAAAAGCGATAAGCTTATGTGTGTATCTGGGCCATGCCGGTCTTGCTGTGCCCGCTACGAAAGCCGTGATTCCATTTTTTGATAACCTCTCAGTCGCCATTAATCTTACAGACAGCATCGTCAGCGGCTACAGTCATTTCATGACAGAAATTATCACCCTGAAAAATGTGGTGGAGGAAGCGTTGCAAGGCAAAAAATGCTTTGCGATTTTTGATGAATTGTTCAGGGGAACCAATATTGAAGATGCACTGGAAATTAGCACAGCTACCATAAAAGGACTTACGAAATTTACCAATTCTTATTTTTTTATTTCTACTCACCTGCACCAATTGCAAAAAATGGAAGAGATTAATAATGGAAAAGTTGCCAGTTTTTTTATTGAATGCTTGTTACACGAAGGCACTCCAACGTTTACTTATAAATTAAAAGAGGGCTGGTCAGATCTGAGAATAGGCCACATTCTTTTTGAAAAGGAAGGGCTCGATGAAATGCTGAAATGAGGCGGGTATTAGCCTGTTTATCTATACGGGTTTACTTTAGATAAAATGAATAAGCACCAGTCTTCACTCGTGCTTATTCATTTGCTTGCCTTACACCTGGTGTAGCAAAATGGGAAAAATTCCTTCAAGAATTAGTTTTCTGAAAACAAAAAATTAATGATCCAGCGACGCAATCCAGGGCAGAACATATTGCATCATGCCTGCGACGCTTGTTTCGATTAGGAGTCAAGCCAAGGAAGGCACGCGGCCCGACCGGGCAGAATGAGAATCCGCGTTATTTATTCATTTACTGTTTCTGCCAGGAGGCGGCAAAGCGTCAGGTCATTTTAATTGGCCTGACGTCTGACTGAGGAAACTTACCAAACGATGAAGAACGTTAGTGCCATTGAAACAAAGGAAGAAGGGGGTAGGAATAATTTTATGCGGTGTTGAGCCTGGGATAAGCTCCCCCGGAGAGAAAAATAAAGCTTCGGCGCACCCTGGTGGAACGAGCGTAAAAACGGCATCTATTTATCTTTCGGAAACATTGCCTCCAATACGTCATAATGTACCAACAAATTTTTTGTCTTATAGTTTTCGGCTAATTGCATCAATGCCTTGTATGCCGCTTCTGCGGAGGGTTTAGGAGCTTTCTCTTTCCAGTATTCAATGAGCGCAGCATAACCTGCCGGCATTTTCACTTCAAGAGGATTATTCACTCCTATCTTTTTCAATGGCCACCAACACCAGCCAATGTCATGGCTTTCCATTAACTGAATGGCATCACGGTACCATTCATTATTATTTTCTCCGGATTCTCCCAGCCACAACGGAACATTATATTGATCCCTTATGTCAAGAAATTTTTTAATAGAAGCTACATCGTTTTTATTCCAATATTTGTGAAAACTTACTACAAGGTTTTTATCCCACGGAGGCATCAGGCCTGCATAATTATTGGCCCATCCGTTTCCTTCAATAAAAATAATATGATTGGCATCTTCAGAACGGATGGCTGTAGAAATATCAATCAGAAGTTTCCTCAAGGGCGCGTTTACGGTATCGTTGGTTCCGTGATTTTTTTTGTCGCCCGGATGTTCAAAAGACCAGTTAGGCTCGTTAAGAAGATCATAGCCGCCAATCCATTTTTCATTTTTGTAGCGAGCGGCAATTTTCTTCCATAAGGCAATAGTTTTTTCACGGTTGGCTTTGCTTTGCCACAGTGAAGGTTTTGTAGAATCGCGGTCGGCGATGGGAAGGTCGTGGCCCTGTCCGCCCGGTGCAGCATGCAGGTCGAGGATGAGATATAGCTCGTCTTCCTTACACCATTTCAAAAGACTGTCGGTAAGTTCGAACCCTTTTTTGAGCCAGGTATTTTTTCCTTTTTGAGGTTCTTTATCTGCCGGCAAAGTAAACAGATCATAATGCATTGGCAGCCGGATAGAATTAAATCCCCAGGCTTTTAAAGAATCCACGTCAGATTTTTGCATACCATTCTTTAACCATACATTAAAAAAACTCTTTGTTTTTTCTTTGCCGATCAGCTTTTCGATTTTCACTTTTATGTCTTGTTGATTGACTGCGATGCCTGATAGTTTCAACATATAAGGCTCCTGCAGCATCCATCCTCCAAGCCCAATGCCTTTTAATAAAACCGCTCGGTTGTCATTAACAATTTGTTTTCCATCAGTCCGCAAAAAACCCTGGGCTTTTATTTTTGGGCAAAAAGAGAGGATACACAAAAAGAGGATTAGCTGTTTTAATACAGTAACGATTTTCATTTAAATAATTTTTTAGTTTTATTTCTAATGTGGATTTACCGGCTGATGTTAATTAGGACGTTTCAAAGTTAATAATAAAATTTGCGGAACACGTATTGACCGCTGACACCTGGTTTCTGGGCTAAATGAAAAATAAAAGTCCCCGCTTTGGCGCAAGTTTATCGTTCGTAAGTCTAACGTGAGTGCCCGATTATTCTTTTGTTAAAAGGGAATTGTACATTTAATATACCTTTGAAGGAAAAATTGAATTTCACAACAGTGTCAAGTGATAAGAATGCAAGCGAATGCGCGCGCCAACAAAGAGGATTATAAAAATCTTCAAGTAAAATATTAATATCACGAAGCTATTCACAATAATACAGAATACCAGTTTCGTGTTCATCCAGGAGAGGTGCCAGAGCGGTCGAATGGGGCGGTCTCGAAAACCGTTGAGGCTCAAACCTCCGAGAGTTCGAATCTCTCCCTCTCCGCATTGATGCAATGTTGAGTTGTTTACCTCCGGCAAAAGCCGGGGGTTGCAAAATCGTCCATGCCTCCAGCATTTGAAGTAGATGTATCTAAGCAGTGCCATCGGCACGACCGATTAAGTATCATGGAATTTATCCTTCTATATCCTCGAAATGACGGTCTTAACTTAAATCCGTTCAGGCCGCGAAAGGCAAGCGTCCCGACCATCCTATCTCAAGAGCTACGAATAGTGGAGTTTGAAAAAGATAATTTTTTATATTTACAAAAAGAAAAAGATGATAATTGAAAGAACTGATAAAG